>JAJEAV010000026.1 GCA_022822625.1 Gammaproteobacteria bacterium
CTTTCGAAGAAAATCCTCGAGTCCCAAACTCAATGTACTAAACACGGCACTTATGACGGTCGAAAGCGGATACAGCTTCGATGAGGCTATGGCGGACCGAACCTACCGGGGGAGACTTGTTGAAAGTGCAGTTGGTGCCCATTTGTTTAACACGGGCATGTCGGATTGCCGCCTTCACTACTGGCGAAACGAAAACCATGAAGTAGATTTTGTTCTGTCAAGAGGTCCGAAAACAATTGCCTTTGAAGTGAAAAGTGGCCCATACAGACGACAAAAAATGTCTGGGCTTGAATTGTTTGCAAGGGAATTCAATATTAGTCGGTCCATTGTTGTCGGAGATGGTGGAGAAATCCCCTTGTCGGAATTTCTTTCCATGCCGGTGGACGAATGGGTTAATTGATCATGGAAACCTATATCTCCAGAAAAGTTCGGGAAATCAGGTATTCTGATGCACGCATGGACACGGATACAAAATCATATCCCATTGAAAATTTCCGGTCCGTAGCTGCTTATGTATTACTGGGTCCACCGGGTGCTGGAAAAAGCACAACTTTTAATGAGGAGGCGCGTAACCAGTCAGGAACGTATGTGACTGCGCGCAATTTTAGCACCTTCACTGATAAGCCAGAGTGGCATAACACTACTTTGTTCATTGACGGGCTTGATGAAATCAGGGCTGGCCAAGATGATAGACAAACCTCGTTTGACAAGATTCGAAATACGCTCTACGGGCTTGGGTGTCCTAGTTTTCGACTGTCCTGTCGAGAAGCTGATTGGTTCGGTGCGTACGATACCGATCAGCTAAAGGATGTGTCATCAGACAGGAGTATCAGGATATTACGCCTTGAGCCTTTGTCGGACAAAGATGTCTGCGACATACTACGGATTAACCTTCGTATCCCAGACCCCGAATGTTTCATTACAGAGGCTCAGGAAAGAGGAGTTCAGGGTTTGCTAACCAACCCCCAAAGTCTTGAAATGCTTGCTCGTGCAGTGAATAACGGTGACGGTTGGCCAAAAACAAAAACCGAGGCTTTTACTATGGCCTGTGAAACCCTCCTGAAAGAGCACAATAATAGCCATAGTTCAGTGACTAAAAACAAATTCAGCATGCCTGATCTGATGAAGGCTAGCGGCAGGATTTGTGCAGTGCAGTTGTTAACTGGAGCTTCTGGATTTAGTATTACGAATACCGAAGATGGCAATAACGTTGTCTCGCTAGAACAACTTTCGGAGCATGGAAGTGGTGTATACCTTCGATGCCTGCAGTCCAAGTTGTTTGAGTCAATGATCGATGGTCAGATGACTCCTGTTCACCGGCTGATTGCAGAGTTTCTGGCGGCGGGGTATTTGGCTAATCTTGTCGATAAAGACGGTCTACCCATTGCACGTTTCCTCTCACTCGTTACCGGGCATGATGGTGTCGTAGTTTCAGAATTGCGCGGATTGGTTGCATGGCTTGGGGCACAATCCCAGATTGCCAGGTCGGAAATCATTCATAGGGACCCTATCGGGACAGTTCTATATGGAGATGCTAGAAGATTCTCATTTGATGAGAAATACTTACTACTCAAACGGCTCAAAATTGAAGTTGACAGCAATTGTGGACCACTTCCCTGGGATGTTCTGGTATCAAGTCTTGGTGAACTGATAACATCAGAAATAGCAGGTATTGTACAGAAAGCATTGGAAGAACCATCAAGGGAAGAGTCGGCACAGTCCTTTGCTGTCATTCTGCTCAAAGCGCTCAATAACGCTACTGTCCTTAAAGGTTTTAACGAACTGCTAATGCAAATAGTTCGCGATAAAACAAGATGGACTAGTGTAAGGAGAAGAGCACTTGAAGTACTTATACGTTACCGGGAGTTAGATAACGGGGGTTTCGATGAATTTATAACCTTGGTTGAAGATATCCATAATGGGAAGGTCCAAGACCACGAACACGACTTGACATTGTATCTGCTAGATGTGCTTTATCCCAACGTAATACCTGAATCAAAGATTATTGAATATCTCAAGATTCCAGTAACCTGGCACAATGACTTTGAGCATGAATATTTTTGGACCGTTCTTCTGCCAAGGAAATCTTCTCCGGAGCAGCTGGCGGTAATTTTGGATCAATTAGTAGACCGTTCTAATCAATTGTTAGAAAATGATAACCATCAATATTCGGCTTCTTTTCTTTATAAATTTGCAGGGGCTCTGCTAGCTGAATTCCTCAAAAGAGGGCATGAGTGTCAGGAATTAAATCGGCTGTTCGACTGGTTGGGGCTGATAATGGATGAAGATTGTCAGGATGACCACTATTGCGACCAAAATATATCCGTCATTCGGGAATGGCTCGAAAAGCATCCAGAAGAATGGAAATTTCTGCTGTTAAGAAGCATTGATCTCTGTGCCGACCAAACTCCCGATACAGAATATGGCGAATTTTTCGCTTGTATGTACAACGAGGTACGTAGCAGGCTCTTCGACAAGAAACCAGATGAGTACGGGGTTTGGTATCTTGATCAGGCGATCGTTGCGAGAGATTGGAAGATTTCTCATTGGCTATTGGAGGAGGTGGCTGAGTGCTTACATTATGAATGGGGAAATCAAGAATTATCGAACGAAATTATATTAGGCAGGCTTGCAGGTTTTCCTGATAAAAGGGATTTTTTCGCCAAATATCTCAAGAAAATGCAGGGTCATACGGAGTCTCGGGACAGGAAAATCCCGCTAAAAGAATCACAGGCGCGTACCAAGTATTCTGACTGGCATGATGATGTAAAGCCATTTCAAGATAAATTTCGTGAAAATAAGGCATCTCCTATTCTTCTGCATCGGCTTGCTATAGCCTATTTCGGCGGATACTCCGGTGTTCGCGGAAGTAATTCTAAAGAGCGGTTGAGGTTTATTTTGCGCAACAATAATCCGTTGGTCGAGGACGTGTTGACCGGATTTCGCAAGGCAATCGAACGGAAAGATCTCCCGGCATACAAGGAAATCCTGCGTCTTCGTGTTGCGAATCGTACGCACCATCTCGCTTATCCGATCATGGCCGGGCTTGAGGAAATTTCTAGCCCGGAAGTATTGGATAAAATGCTGGCAAAAAAAAGAATTATCAGACTGGTCTTGGCAATTCACTACTCTGTGCCTGTATGGTCGACAAAGCGCAATCCGGCTGACCGGTCACCATTTTGGTTCAATAGGCTCCTGTCTGCTCACCCTGCAATTGTTGCCGATGTGTTGACAGAATTTGTGGTCGGACAGCATAGAAATCGTAAAACGGCCTCGCCCCTGTATGATTTGGCAAATACCAAGGAGTATGAGGAAGTGGCTCGTTTGGTCACGATGCCCATTTTGGAGAAATTTCCAGCCAACTGTACTTCTGAACAACTCTCGGACCTGAACTATTTATTCGCATCGGCCAGTAAATTTTGCAACGGGCAGGCACTGTTATGCCTAGTAGAGAGAAGTTTGGCCAAAGATCGAATGAGTATTGCCCAGAGAATCCACTGGCTGGTTGCGGGATTATTTTTTTCACCTAGTGATTATGCTCCTAGACTAGAGTCCTATGTTTCCGGCAAGGAACGGCGGATTCGTTTTCTGGCAAAAGCAGTATCCGGGAGATTTGAGCTTTCCCAAACCATTCCCGATAATCAGAGAGTTGTCGTAGCAAGTTTACTTATCCGGTTACTTGGGACTTCATACAGGCCAGTTTTGCTTGATAACGATTCAAAAGGGGAAGATGAAGGCAATTTTTTCACGCCCGAGATGTTTACAAGTACAAGGCATCAGACCAGCATATACATAGAGCAGATGGCAAAAATGCCATCATCAGAGGCTACTAGTTCAATCCAGGAACTGCTATGCAATGAGAAATTGCGGCCATGGAAGTCTCACCTTGAAAGAGCTGCTTATCATCAAAAGGAAGTTCGGCGAGAAGATGAATTCCGTTATTACAGCTTGCAACAAGTACTTGATACTCTCGACAAGGGGGATCCTGCTAATGCAACTGATTTGGCTGTCCTCACATACGAGAAACTTATGGAAATCAAAAGAGAGAGTCGTTGTGCTAATACATCTGATTGGCGTCTGTATTGGAATGTAGACAGTTATAACCGTCCAGAGAACCCGATGCCTGAAAATGCTTGTCGTAACTTGTTGGCTTCAAAGCTAAGAGACAAATTGAAGATGCATGGAATTGGTGTTGAAAAAGAACGTTCCCATGTGGACGATAATAGGAGTGATATCAGTGTTATTTATCAAGGTTTTAATGTTCCAATTGAAGTGAAGAAAAGTTCTAGTTCTGATTTGTGGAGGGCAATAGAGACTCAATTAACACCAAAATACTCGATAGACCCTGGGTCTGGAGGTAATGGAATCTATCTTGTGTTCTGGTTTGGCAGGACTGAACAATGTCGTGTGAAACCCCCACCTTCAGGGAAGACCCCACCAACTAGTGCAAGGGAACTTGAAGATAGGTTGAAGGAGATGCTGCCGGATGACAGGATGTATAATATTCACATATGTGTTGTTGATGTATCGAAGCCGGATGAAGGTGTGGAGAGGGCAGGGGGCAATGCTTGAGAGATTCAACCTACTTTCAACTATAGCTCCTTTCAATCACTTTGGCCTTCCATTCTCTTAAACTCTTGAAGACAAACAAGAAGGGAAGGGCCATCACCATCTGGGGGCTGGATTATAGAAGTCACTCGGCTCAACACCAATTGAACAACCAACACTATCCATATAATTTGGGAGATTGCTGAAGAAGTTTTTCGCTTCTTCTGCAGTATGTTCTCCCCCACGCACTATTTTTTCGCAAGCCCTAAGGGTAACAACCCCTCTTTTTATGATGGGCTGGACTTGATATAAGTGACTTCAAATGCTTTGCTTGAACGGTGTTGCTGAAGACGATTGGAAAAAGCAAAGGAATTATTCATTTCATAGGGTTGAAAAATATCCAAACCCCGGTCCAACGATATTTTCCAACCATGATCAGTCGTAATATGACGAGCATGGATTGATCTTGAGCTATCGAACTCCCAGGTGAATCGAATACCAGCTGAATAGCTTGATTCCTTTATTTTCTCAAAATTTTCCATTTGTTGATCGCACCTAACTTCATCTTCTGTTGTCACAAGATGTACAGACACTTCTTGGTCCAGACTCTTATGCTTGACAACAGTCTCCAACAGTTCCATCAGATTGCGGATTTGATAGAAAAGGCGTATGTAGGGATCGGTAACCTTTATTTCAGTCGCTCCGCTCAAATAAGGGCCAAATAGACTGTCAAACGAGATACCTTTCTGATTTTCCTGATAGGCAAGATGCTGTTCCTCAAGAACGGGTTTGGTTGAAGATGATTTTGATTCGTTTTGAACTGGGTGTGTTTGCGTGGCGTCTGAAAAATCACTGCTATCGCTATCCTTGACCACTTTATAGTAATAACTGGAATATTCACCTTCTTCCAGAGTGGTTACAGGTTCCACGCTCCGATCAGCCCTCTGATAACTAAATTGAACGGATTCATATGTGGGGTCAATCCTCATTAACTGGTCCTTGACTCGCTTTCGTCCTTCGATAGAAAATCGAATTAACTGCTCAATCTCTTTGTCGGATGCATCGACATTTGGAAAAAGAATTTTCATCAGGCCAGAAAAGGTTTTATTGATTCCGTCTCGATCTCTAGTTGAAATATCAGGAGACAGCGCGAAACAGTCCTTGTAGCGGTCTGAGTAGTCATGGTTCCGTAAGGAACGAAGAATTTCAGCAAGGTAATCCACCACGAAGCCATAGCCATCAGAAAACATCTCTCCCCGAATGATATCGACTTCCCAGCCAGGAATATAGAAATGAATCCGATCAAGAAATGCAGAGTCGTAGAAGTTGCTCGGTAACTCGCAAAATAAATCTGAATGTTTCAGCATATATGGCACGGTATGTTGGGTATTTCCCACGAAAACCATTGAGGCATCGGCTCCCAGTGTTTCAACTCCACGTGAAAAAGACTTGTTGGCCATATAGTTTTTCATGATGTCAACCAAAGCCTTGTCTACTCGTTTTTGCCTGCCGGCAAATTCATCAAAGCCGATACAGTCCCAGTAGCCAACCAGGCCGATTTTTCCGGAGGAGTTATTTACGAATAGTTTGGGCACCGTTACCTCTCCACCCGATATCAAAATACCGTGAGGAGAAAATTCCGAGTAGATATGAGATTTTCCAGTTCCCTTGGGACCTAGTTCAATTAGATTGTAGTTACGCTCGCAATAAGGAATCAAGCGGACAAGCTGGGTCAGTTTGCTACGATATCCAAACATCTCAGGGTTAAGCCCTATGCTCTGTATCAGCAAGTCAACCCATTCTTCGGTAGAGAATTGCTTGCGGGCTTCTACATAACCATCAAAATCAAAATGAGACATTTGAATTGGCTTTAGGCTACCCAAAATCCAGGGGCTGGAGCTTTTATCTTCGCAAAACTCGTACTCCAGATCAGCTATGCACCATACTCCACCAACCAAAAGCTTAGGATGTTTTTTTACGGTTCCTGAGTCAATCAGAATATTCTTGATCCCCAGGTTTGAAAATTCTGCTTCGTAGACATCTTTCTTGTCATTCAGGTCAACGCTTATTTTATCGATGACTTTGTAGCGTCCTTTCTCTTTAATGTTTGAACGAACTAGGCCCGCTTCGTTGCGGTGTACATAATGCTTGCGCAGAATATCCTTGACTGTCTGGATACCTGACTGAATGGACGGTTCATCACTCGTGGCACAATATTGTCCTAAAAGGTATTCAAGTACATATGTGGGAACGATGGCGTTTCCCTTGACCGTCTTGACGAGATCTTTGCGAACAACAAGCCCTGGGAAATGGATATTAATTTTCAGGTCAAGATCATCCATTACTATCCTATCCCTCAGAAATCGAAATCGGTAGTAAATGATCGACGCATACTATATCGAGCTGATTTGTATTCCTTGTAATGTGACGTGAAAGAGTGTTTTTCGCGAAGCCGCAGAATCACTTCTTGATTATTGACTTGATCAGCATCCCTTGTCAGCACAAAGCGTATCGGTAACTCTCTATCTCTAGGATGATCAGAAGCAAAATCAAAGGAAAGGACATGAAGGTCTGAAATGAGGTTGCCTGACTCGGTATAAATGCCTGCTTGTAGCTCACGTTGTTGCACTTTATCAGTAATCGGTTCGGCTTGGTACAGAATTACGGAAAGTTGTCCGGAGGTAATCACCGAACTGGCCCCCTTCAGTATATCCACCTCAACTTTTCTGACATCGCTCTGTCTCTTCTTGTTGACTTTAAGAACTGGTATTACTACTTCCTGGAGTGATGCACCGCCATGTACAAATCGGCTACCAGAACCTTTAAGGCGCAGACGATTGATTGATTTAGGAATTTGAATTTCGATTTCACCAACCAGCCCAAGTTGTTCAGAAGTGAAGTGATGAAAGCTTTTCGATCGGGTTAAATCCTTGCCAAACACAAAACGGCGGTCTCGATAAAGTACTTCCTTGCCTGATGCGTCGACGCTCAAAAAATCACTTTCATCAAGTATTCGATGTTGATATATAAACCCATGATCTGCGGTAATGAGGATATTGCTGGCATTTGCTCCAGTTAGTCGGTTAATTAAATTATCAATATCGGATAAGGCTTCTTGCACTGCTTCAAAAGCCAAACCCTCTGAATGCAGTTTATCGCCCGTGTGGTCTATTCGATTGTGATAGATATAGACTACGTCGTTGTCTTTAAGCAATCCCCGGCTATCGTCACGGTTAAACTGCATGAAGTCCTCATATTTGATAGCTCGACTCCTATTGCCCACAGCTTCTTGCAATATCTTATTACGATTGACTGTACCTGCAGACTTTTTTCCGTTTACCAACACGGTTCCGGAATCATTATCGGTAATAGATAATTCGCCGTTGGGTAATAGCGATGCCATTCCAAGCTGGGTATAACTGGGCAACATCGAAAGCATTGGCTTTAATTCGGCACTGTATCGGTCTTTTTGTCGAATAATCGTAAGTAGTTCATCTCCGATTTCGTAACGCAGGGCATCGGAAATGATCACACAAACCTTGTTATTTTTGTGAAGGAATGGTTGAACCCAATGTTCGAAAAACTGGTCTTGCTTTATTATCGATTCGTCACCCCAGTTTTCAGCCCTATCAACGAATGATTGAAACTGATCGCCAATCTTTAACAAGAAATTATTGGTATAAAAATTTTCAATTTGTTCCATCAATCTTTCTGTAAGTGAGGCGTTTCCAGATCTGTGAACGTGATAAACAAATTTACGATAGAGTTGGTCCAGTCGATACCATGATTGGCAATATTGTTTGATGCCCTCAGCTAGACTGTTTGTGGTCAGATTTGTCTTGTGCAAGTTATCGACAAATTGAGTAGCAAAATTAATCACCTCGTAAAGGTGCCGGAATTCACCATGCCAATGACTTTGTCGTCTCTGGCGAATCCAGTTAGACACATCATCATGGGAAACTGTCTGTGACACTAGATTGTTTACTATCTCGGAGATTATTTTCTGGTCAATCAACCTAAAGTAATCTAGCTCCATTAACTCCCGAAAATCCCGTTTTTCTAGGTCCTGCTGAATACCAAGAACTTCAGCTGATTTGCCGGACAAGATTTCAAAACTGTCTTGAAAATTTCGACTGTCTTTCCAGTTCTTGAGAAAAAATAGAGCGTTATTAGTTAACTTCGATTTCTCCTGGATGCCTATGCCCATTGCGTAGCAGGACTTGAATAGTTCAATAGCAAAGTCCTGGATACCTGGTTCATCAGATTTATAGCCAAATTGACGATTTAGCTGGCTCCAGAGAAAATCATCCAAATTACACCGTTTGATCAATCTGATTTTCTCCTCGCTATCTTGAGACAACTCCTGTAGCAGGATTTCCATGATTTTGTCCAGACGAGAATCTCCTGAATCTACACAGACCGCCAGCATTTTCATACGGATTAGTTCAGGAGTGTCATCATGTGTGAGAATCTTCTTGAGAGATTCCCTTCGCTTAGCAGCTCTAAGCAGTTCCAGATGAGGCTTAATTACATCTGTAAATTCAACGCCCAGCTCTAATTCGGAAAGCCAGATGGATAACTGGTCTGCCCGGAATACTCCTTCAGCCAATTGCACATCCAGTAACCAGTTTTCCAAGTTTTCTGGTTCGGGTCCTTCGCGATAAAGCAGGAATTTTTGTTTCGGTTCTTTTTTCAGAATTCGGTACTTGATGCTGTATTCGTTGTTATCAATTTCCAGTTTTCCGACTTCAGGAAGATCAAGCATTTCAAATTCATTACGCAATTCTATATTGGAGTCGTACCAAAAGATAATGCGGTGCTGGCCGAAAAGACGGGTTAATGCCTGGGCAATACGGTTACTCATGCGAAAGTGTCCCGAATAACTTTTGTTGAACTCAATCCGGGAACTTTTTTCAAGGCTTTGCCAAATTTGGGGTAGTTAATCTTCACGCCATCGTCGAGGTCGATATTGACCTGACGAGTGGCAAGAGGAAAGAGCACTTCATCCTCGTATTCTTTTAACTCCAAAATGATCTTGTTGATTTTTTCGATTTCCTTCAGGGCTTGGACCCTTTCGTTTTGATTACTACTAGTTCTGATGCTGATAGCCTCGTGCTGGTTTTTTTGAGATGCGAGCTTTGTTTGGAACTCACGTAAATAGTCGTTCAGGATCACGCTGACGGTGTCGGGCTTATAGCGATGAAGGTAGACAAGAGCATTAAAGCTACCTCTAGAGCTTGAAAACATCCAGTAAATGGGTCGTTTCCTGTAGTACTTCACATGATCAGAATAAAACTCATTGAGAAAGTAAGTGCGCATGTTGAAATTTCTTCTGTCATTAATGTTCAACGCTTTTTCAACAAATCTCAGATTGTCTTCATAACTTTCCTTGCCAAACGTCACACGCAGAAACTTGTGGAAACGATCAGCAATGTCATCATGAAACCAGTTTCCGTCTAGCACGGGGATAACGTTGTTTTCATCTGCCATGAATGCAGGTTCAGGTACAAGTTTCAAATAGTCATCAATCGTTTTGCCTTGATCAGCGAGAATCAGGCCAGGCTTGTCAAGCGCATAGCGACCAAACATGCAGCCTACTGCATAGGACACCAATTCACGCATAGTGTCGGCCAAAAGCAATTTTTCCAGGTCCTCTTCACTTCTGTCATCGCCATAACGGTAATGTGGGTTACAGGTCAGAGTAATTTCTCTAAGCGGGACATCCGGAGTCATGTCATTCTGCAACTCGTAAGCTTCAATAAATAGTTGATTACTTCCTTCTTCTAGTTCTTTCATATGCATAGACATCTTTTGCCAATGCGAACGAAGATTGAAATAAGTCGATCGGAGTGTCGTTTGGAGAAATTCATCATGAAGAAGAGGGAGAGTATTGAAATCCCAAGATATTTCATAAGAGTCCCAGTCTTTTCTAGCAATCTCGATAAGCGATTGTGATAATTCACTTATAGGTCCACGGCGATAAGAAATAGCTTCTTTCAATATCGGGAGAGAAGCCACGTTACCAACTTGAAAGTTTAGAGTTGGGTTGATGATTTGTAAAAACCGATGAGTTTGCTTAGAGCAAAGATATGCGACGGTCCAAAAATGGTCTTGGACTGCCGGAAATACTGACGAACCACCTACATCAAATATTGCCCCAGAGTCAGAATGTCTTACACCAAAGTAAGCGGAGCTAACAAAAGACCATGTTATAGAGGGTAGAAAGTAGAAATCGCAGTTCTGGCTACGTGATCTTGCTTTTCCTCCGTTTTCTGTGCCAAATTCGCGGATTTCTTTTCCATCAAATTCCCAGTTTACCAAATATTCATTATTCCCGTACCATTTCCTGAATCCGCCACCTTTGTTATAGGGAAACCATTTCTTTTTACTTAGCATGGCTTCACTGCGGTTTGCGAATCCAAAGCCACATTTATCTTGACCAATCTCAAACCAAAGTCGCAAAAACTGATCGTTATCAGCAGTTGCTAAGCCCTGTTTTACAGGCGAAATTTTCCCAAGTTGTGTAGCATCATGAAATATCTTTCGGATACGCCCAGTTGTCCAATATGCGATCGGGCTTCCCGGGATTCTCTGGAAATCCGAGCTAGAGGCTCGGTAGAACCAGCCGCAATTGGAGTTTTTGATTGCCTCGAGTGTCCTAGGACCTTGATTTTCAGACCCTCGAAAATCAGATAACCGTACATAGCTACCCCTAAACTCTGGATAATGTGAATTTCCCACAGTAAAAATACAAATTGGTACTGTAGCGCCATCAAAACCAGAGTATTCCAATTGAACTAGAGATGTAATTGTTTTCTTACTGAGAAGTAGTTTTCTCAATTTTGTATGGGTAGAAATGAACATCCAAACAAATGGAGACATGAAACCTAACTGTCCTTTTTCTATCGTCAATTCTGTATTTCGAACAATGAATGAGGAAAAAAGATCAGAGCTACTATCCGAATAGTTGCTCTTTAACCACTGAGCCAAACGACCATTCATGTTCCTGCTTCCCATGTATGGTGGATTAGCTATTACCACATGGTATTTATTACTGAGGTAGATTGACTGTCGCAAGACCTGAAGAACTTTTTCATGGGTTTTTTGGAATAACACTTCTCCTAGGACATCCTTTGACTCTAAAACATTAAGAACTTCTGCAGCATCGGTAATCGCTGGGCGGATCAGGGAACCAAAATTATCAGCTTCTTTAAATTGATGTAATGTGATTTGAAGAAAAGGAGAGAATAGTTCGCGACCGATAAAGTTCATATAGTCATCTAATTCATCTTGCTCAAAATGAATCGGCTCTAATACACAGATGTTGGGTTTAATGCCTTTGCCAAAAAGTTGGTGGTGCTTCCCACGAGCTTTCATTGTTAAGGCAAAGGCAGCTAATTCTCCAGCACGCTTATCAATCTCAATGCCATATAAATTATTCACGAGGATCTTTTCAGGAATATCTTGGGGCGAATATCCTTCCTCTTCATACATGGCATAAAGGAGGTCGAATGCATAAGTTAGCATGTGTCCGGAGCCGCATGCAGGATCGCAAACCCTGATTTCTTCAGGGCTACTAATACATAGATAATCTGTTTCCGGTTGGTCCGACTTTATGTAGTAGTCCATCCGCTCAATCAATCTTGAGTCAGGGTGATTCAACATCCATAGGCGGCCGAGCGAGTTTTCAACAAGATAACGAACGATCCAGTTCGGGGTAAACAACTGGGTAGCTGTAGGTATATTTTCGGGATTGATTTTTTTGTTTTTCTTGAGATCGGCAAATACCTTGTCTTTTTTCTCCGAAATATAATACTGATAAAGCCAACCGATTACTTCGACATTCTGGCAAACATCAGAGGTCATCGCCTCTCGGGTAAACGCAAGATATTGAGTTTCCTGAGAGCAGATCATCGGGAATGAGCAATTCAGTGTAATCATTGATACGCTGGAACAGAAAAGGCATTGCCTTGCTCCAATAGTTTGAAACGGCAAATAGAAGCATGTGATACGCCTCACTCTGCGGATTGTGACTTGGAATCTTGCCATTTAGTAGATCAAGGACCTTCTTTCGAATGACTTCATGGACATATTTTTCATCAATATGCCCTGTTTTGGCTACAGCCAAAATTTCAGGAAGGGATTCTCCTGTAGCAGGTGATACGGATCCTATGTGCGAATATCGATTCTCATCCATGAAGCGTAATGCACAGAAGCGATTGAACCATGTATAAGCCGCTCGCTCCACGACTTGGTCCACATCATAACGCTCAATTTGATTTTCAAGGCTTTTCACAGCCTTTGCATTTTCTCGTCTAGCTGGACTGTCTTTGTTCAATACAAGGTCAACTTTAGCGGAGATATCACCAATTAGTCTGTGTCGGGCGTATTGAGCGAACCTCTTTAATTTTGCGGTTTCCAACTTGCACTAAATATTTTTGGTAAGTTTTATGTTGACAGATCAGGCAAGCGGGAGGCCGGCCATTTGGGGAAAAATTTATTCCAGGTTTCCAGATTGACAATTTGACAACTTTGAGCCAATGCTTTTATCCAACGTTGGGACACAAGCCCTACGGGAAGCTCATGTTCCAGCAGTCTTTCGATCCTTCGATTCACTGCATTGTCAAAATTGATCAGGCAAATATAATGAATGGGCTTGTCTACCTTTTGTTCAGCATGCCTGTATAGATAAGAGTCTCGAAATTTTTGTTTGAGATAGTTCTTCAACCACGTGAAGTGTTCCTTTCTCTGTCTTATTTCGTTGATATTTGTAGCAGTATCCGAATTGTAACTTTCCGGATGGTCATAATTTTTCAGTTCAATATATACATAAGAGTCTACAAATTCGGCAACAATATCCACGGCTTTCATTGGCGCTCCATGAAATGTTGGTTTATCCTTGTCCTTTTCATCAAAAACAAATGCTTCTATGGCATCCTCAAATCGTATTTCGATTCCGCCTGTTTCAACAATAATCACTTGCCAAGACCTCCCATATCTTTTGCAATTTTAAGGCCAGTGATTTGCCCATAAGCTTTATCTATTGGATTGATGTCAATCGGACTAGTTTCAATCGGAAGATAATTATCGGTTGAGACGACATTAATTTCGGAGGTTTGTGCATCCCGGAATAAATTGTGAAACCGTATATTATCCCCCTTGTTTTTATCCATCATAACGTCAAACCAACTGATTAATGCATGGTCGTGAGTTGTCAGAACTATCTGTTGCCCAATTCGAGAAATCTCTAGCAAAATTTCAACCAAGGGTTTCATCAAGACCGGGTTTAGATTTAAATCTGGCTCATCCCAAAATAGGGTACCGCTGATGCCTGGGCTGATTGCACTGGTTTCAAGTAGTCGTGAGAGTATTCCGAGCTTGCGGAAACCCTCGGCAATTACATTGGCTGAATATTCGACATTATTCTTCATGAAGGTAACTCGACCACCGCCATAAAAGATGAAATGTCCACCGCATATATTTTCAATCTCCTCCATTGCCCATTTTGATTTTTCATGAAGAGCTCCGGGGCGGGCTTTAGGAAGGTCTAGCAGAATGCTAATATCGTGATAAGTTTGATCAAAAGAAACTTCGAATTTTTCATATAGGCTATTAAATCCTTCCATGAAGGAGATTACTTCTTTAGTTGGTATAAATACCGCATCAGTATTTTGCGGATTCTCACCATACTGATTTTCTACCGTCAATAGCTTTGAATTGACATTAAAGGATATTGCGGACTTTTGTCCGCTCAGCCAATGTATTAGCAAATAAGTTTCATCAACCGCACCTTGCCTACGAAGCTTCCAAACTTTCCCCCCAATCGGCAAAAATAGTTGAAGGAGCCTGGAGGTCAATAATTTCTGTACATCATCCCTATCTGCTTCAGGCTTGATCTTATTGTGAAGGGCATAGGCGGCTTTGAGTAGATGCGTTTTACCAGTACTGTTTTCTCCAATAATGATGTTGATATTCGGTGATAGGTCCAGCGTAAGTTTTCTGAAAGCCGTGAAATTTTTAAGTTCAAACTGTTTGATCATATTTGAATCCTTTTGTTGTCGCGGATTTTATTCAGCAAGATTTCGCGTAAACGCCCCAGAAAGACATCTAAATCTTCTTCATTGGCTATCCATGCTCTATCAAAAGCAGAATTTAAATTCACCGAGCTGAATGGAACATATTCATTATTTTCAATGGGTGAGCTTTGTTGATCTGTTGAGGTCAGAAGTGAAAGTAGTTTAGGATACGTTAATTCCTCGAATTTTCGGGGCATATCACGAATAGCTGCAATTAAATTCTGATTTTCGATTTCTTCAATAGCTTGGCGAAAATATATCCTGATTTCAGTCTGTCGCTCATCATCCAGTTGATTGAATTCCTGCATACCACAGAGTTTGTTTTCAAGTCCAGCTACTTTCTGTGTCGCTTCCAATACTTCGTCGTTGATCTGGGTATCGATATTTTGCTTTAAGCGCCCAGTTATCTGTTTCAGACGTTGCATCCCATTTCCTTTAAAACAATCGGAGGCATTCAACAGGGATTGCAATTCTTCGACTTCATTACTTTCAATGTAGCTTAGGTTAGACCTTTGGACTTGAGCTATATTTTGGGCATCATCGAATATTACCTTCTGCGAACCGTTCATAAATTTAAGTATAGGGTCGATCACATCTTCCTTCATGGAAAGCAGGTCATTTTTTTGCTGGAATTCCTCCAAGTACCATGAATAGGGCTTGCCAACAATTTGTCTAAGGAGTTCGACTATTGGTTCAAGCGTGCATAGAAACGGATATTGAGATTTTTGATCTACATACTGATTTAGCTCATTCAGTTTTGCCTGAAACTTTTCCCCGGTTTGCCTTCCAAGGGATCTAGCTTCACTGGAATCAGGTTCGGTATCAAAAAAGCCCTGAAAAAAATCTTTAAGGGAGTGGACCTGGGAAGAGGAAAACTCAATTTGTGGATCAAGCAAAACATTGCCGTGACCATGAGTATTGCGAAAAGCCTGTTCCAGTTTGTCATTTTCTTCCAGTAGATTGCCATCAATGCGCACTTCAACTTTGCTACGCGCACATAGCATGGATAGCGTACAAAGTATCGCCGCATAGTGCCATCCGTATGGCCTTCTTTCAAATTTTTCCAATAAGAATTTCAGCGTGGTGCGTAGACCTTTGTCACGGTTACTTTGAATAGCCGTCAGCAATTCCGACTCGGTTTCTGTCAGTGATGTGGCATTGTTGCCAATCAACCCTGAATCGGATGATTGTAGATATTTGGTGATATCGTTTTCGGTATAGATAATGCCACGTAACATACCAAGATTTGTATAGGTGCTGGTTATCAGTTTCTGAAAGCCGTTGGTCACTCTGGTTTGCGCTTCTCCAGAACCAGGTTCAATGCGCTCACCCGCTACAAATATATTTGCACTACCAATTTGACTCTGAACATGAATTTTCAGGTCATTATATCGTGAATGATTTTGTGATCTTTTCTGCTCCAGAATGCGTTCGGTCGTCTCTGCTTGTGTTGCTGAAATATTTTGCCGAACATATTTTTCAGTTCGTTTGTATACTGATAGATCATATGCTAGCCTAGCATCAGGAGGCAGGACCACAAGCAAGTCATCAGGATGTTTCGCCGAAAGGTTAGCCAGCAATTTTTCGTTTCCAGAATCTTCGTGGAATGAGGTGATGATATTTATGCCAAGTTCATGATCTCGTCCATATTGCTGACTATCCAGTTTTCTGGAAAATGGATAGTCGCATTTGCTTTTATCATGTCTAATTTTTGATTGCTTGATAATCTGCTGAAAAATAATTTCCTGCAGTTCATTACTGACTTCGGATTGTTCAATTTGAGTATTTTTGATTTCCTGCTCTATATCCTTCTCTTCGTTAGTCAGGTATTCATAATGCTCACCATTTCGTTGAATGTAAGTTTGTTGTTCAAGCAGATTGAGACTTCCTTCAACATTCATACGGAGGGTTGAAATATCCTGATTGAAGTTGTCAATAACTAATACACATAAATTGCGAATAGTTGGCTTCAAGTCCTCTTTGACATACTTGATTAGAAGTAGTGTTTTCAATAACCGAATTGCTAGTTGATTATCGAGGTTCTTTTCAGATTGAATAATGGCACCTTGAATTTGTGACTTCAATGCGGAGCGAATTCCCTCAAACATTGAATCAAAAGCTGCAAGTTGACCAATTCCATGTTTCTCAATGTCAATCACTACTTTTTGAAACACGCTTAACATGGAGCGTTCACCTACCGAACTGTGCTGGCCCTCGAAAGCGTTGTGATCCGATAGAGCCTTGATGCAGGATTGGAAAAGATCAAACTGATAGGGTACAAACGGATAACTGCTTATAAAGTGATCTTGATCCTGAAAGTTACGATAAGATTTTGAACCATCGACAAAATTAAATAATGTCTTGAAGTTGTTGGACTGCCCACAATATAAATCCGTTAGCAAGGTAATGGCTTCATCGGTTTTTACAAGCAGGCGTTTCTGGATTACTTCAGCGACATCGGCACTCGTTAGTTGCATGCGATTTGAGAACCGGTCCTGAATTTTTGAAAAATCATTTGCTTGTTTTTTGTCTCTTTCCCCTATAACCTTTTCCATGTCTTCTTGGGCGGTTACAAAAATCCATGCGCGGCCCTTACATTTGGTGGCAAGACTCTCCGCTATCGTCTGCAGATTAGTCATCAATTTGATGTTGTCAGCTATATATTGACCCACTTCATCGACAAAGAAGTTCAGTCGAAAATTAGACTGTTGTTGTTCGATATAGGCATTCACCTGGTTCGCAAAATCCTCGATTGAGACGCTGTATTGCTCTCTGTATTTATCGATGATTCCGAAAGCCACGTTTTTATCATCTCCTGTTGTTTGAGAGTAGGCTTTGGCTATGTTATTCGCTTCAAATAGCGCTTGCTCACGACCCGTTGTCCAATCAATACCTGCCACTGATCGATAATTTGACTGAAACTGCTCAAAGAGACCTCGCTTATCGAGGTCACGCTCAAATTGTGCAATATGGCCTTGTTTCCCGTAATAGCCGCACATCTGGTCAAAAACCTTGACAAATACGGCCAGAAGGGCATCGACCTCGAATTTGCTGATAACGTCAGCCTTCTGGTCAATATTAAAAAGTATGCTTTTGGACGGTATGTTGACCGCCTTTTGAATTTCTGCTAGTAGAAATTGATTTCCCCCAAGCTTTGGAATGAACAGGTCGAGAGCCCTGTCGTCATCGACCTGCCGGTTTTCCAGTAATAGTGCCAGCATCTTGAGCAAGTGGGATTTTCCAGATCCGAAGAATCCTGAAATCCAGACGCCATTGGCACCCTGGAAATTGTTATAGGAATTGAGGAAGGATTCAATACGATTTTCGATCTCATTGGTTAATATATATTCTTCGACCTCGATATGCAGACAGGTTTCATCGTCAGCTTTGATTACGCCTTCAATTGGGCGACCCACAGATTTATTGAAAATAGATTTAAGTTTCATTTCTTTCCTTCACTACACTTCAAAGTGGAAGATATTGAATGCACGGTAGTACTTGTCATCCCGAAGTTCCCCAAAAAGTTCCAGTGATGTGCCTGAATCAGAATCATGTGTATATGAACCCGGGAAAAACATTATGGTAGGTTGTGTTTTAGCGGTGCTTTGGAGGTTGTTTAGAACGTTATGTGACCGAATGTATGGAAATACTTCACCAACACCGGTAATAAACAATACATCAAATTCCTCGCTCGTTATTTTTGACGCAATTGCAGGTACAAGGTATTCTTCAGAATCCAATACTCCCTGCAGTAATTCCTTTAGATTATTTTTAGAGATGGAATGCTCTGACTCAATTATCTTGTTCAAGACATTGCGGTTGTCTAGAATTTCGATGGAAAGGTCATACAGATCAATTTCCAAAATTTGAACCCCCTTTTTTTCAAGTTGGTTAGTCAATTGTTGACGAAGTCGTATAATTTGATTGGCATCTTCTGGCTGGAATGGACAAATAAAAAATGGAACCTCATTACCGATCCCTTGCCTAGTAAGAAAACGCTTGCTTGAGATTACCCTTACCAGGTGGTCAAGCATTTCTTTGTTTGGATTCATCGTAATATATTTTTAATATCAGACTCGCATACCGGAAAAAACATCATATCTTCAGGATTATTGTGATAAAGCAATTCCAGCAGTTTTCGGCTAAGTATTGGTGGCATGATGTGATTTTGTTTGTTTAAATATCCCAGTTCTCGTAGCATTTTAAATAAAACCCATCGCAACCTATTGCGGGTATTAATACTTAAAGTATCAAGTTCTGGACTCCATTCCGACTTTTTATTAAAAAAAGAATCAAAATCCTCATGTTGCAATCTTGATTTCAAGGTGAGGTGATATTCTCTCAAAACCTCAACAGCAAATTCTCCAATAAAGCGGTATCGACGACAAATAGCGACCCACAATAGATGTGCTTGTTCCTGATGCGAGCTACTTATCAAGAATTTAATTTCATCCATGTTCAGGACTTGCAATCGGGTTAAAACTTCCTGGCAGATGCGTATACACGCACTCTGCGTCCTGGTCTGCAATAAATTTTCGGCAATAACTTTCTTGCGAACTGCACGATAAGTGCCCAAATCCAGATACAGAGCTGCAATACTAACCGACTCGTAGTGCAATAAACTGCCTGCTGTAAATGACATGCTGTATGCAAGAGAGTTTGAACCATTTTTCATCCTTATAAAATAGATATCTGAAAATATTGACGCATAATTCTATCCTGAGTCAATCCAGCCATGCTCAATAAATCGATCATTTGCCTATATTATTGCAAATTCGCGACTCAGGATTCGGAATTCAAAATGTGTGATTTCATAATACCAAGCCCCGATAATCGTGCTCTCTGGAAATTGTCCAGAAGTCGAGTTGCAGAGCTTGGTCAGGAGTTCTTCCATGTGCCGGCCGATGAAATGGGGAACGATGGTCGTTGAGTACTCAGTACTGATTGCAGGCTTTCGATTGCTTGATGGGCCCGACTTGAAACACCTACGATAACCGGCATGCGTAGTTGAACATATCAATGGTTGCGCGTCCCACTAATCTTGTGCTTCCCATCTAATAGAATCCGGACATGCCAAGTGGCCTGAAAAATCCATTGGTATCTTATCTCGATTCAATCAGACGCTTTGGAAGTGTCCCGATGTCGGTAGCAGAAAGAACAGTGATGCACTCCGTTACTGGATAGTTGCGGGTGCCGGGATAGATTACAAACAAGTGGTCGAGTTCAAGCAAGGTTGCGGATTTCCTCAACATTGCAGATACCTTCGGTGATTCGCTGTGCTTGATTTCAAAACCAAATCTGTATCCGCGGTAATGAATCAGTAAATCAATTTCTCCTCCACTGTGAGCACTCCAGAACCATGCAGGTGGATGGTTAAGGAAACTCAGAATCTGTTCAATAATGAATCCCTCCCATGAAGCTCCAACTTTTGGGTGACGGTACAATTCCTGATCGTCCTGAATATCCAGCAAGGCATGAAGCAGTCCAGAATCCCGGAAATATATCTTGGGAGCCTTGACTTGCCGTTTTGCGATGTTTGCATGCCATGGCTGGAGTTGGCGAATCAAGAATACCCCCGTCAAAATGTCCAGATAGTTGCGCATGGTCTTGTCACCCACGCCGAGTGACCTACCCAGTTCTGATGCATTCCAGACCTGCCCATGCCAATGTGCCAGTATATACCAGAATCTCTCAAGTGCCGAGGCTGGAATACGGATACCGAGTTGCGGTATATCTCGTTCGAGAAATGTGCGGATAAAATTCTTGCGCCAGACGATGCTGTCATCGTTCGACGATGCCAGAAACGATCGTGGAAATCCTCCTCGATACCATAAATTATTCAAGTGGTCAAAGCCAGATTCCCGAAGGTCGAATCCAGTAATATCGACAAACTCCATGCGACCTGCAAGACTCTCCGATACCCCCTTTACTATGGAAGGAGAGGCACTGCCGAGAATAAGAAACCGGGTTTCCGAAGGCTCCCTGTCTGCGAGAACCCGTAGCACTGGAAACAGTTCTGGCATGCGTTGAATCTCGTCAATCACCACGAGACCACTTATTGAACCGAGTACCAGTTCCGGATTTTCAAGCGCCCTCACGGCAGAACTGGATTCAAGGTCAAATACAGTTGAGACATGATCTTTCGAAAACTGGCGAGCCAGGGTTGTTTTTCCAGCTTGACGAGGCCCAATCAGTGCGGTAACAGGGGACCGAGCAACAGACTTCTCCAACCGATTCAGGTATTCTTGCCGTGAAATCATGATTATCTATCAAAAAAGTTTGATATTTCGTATATTATATCCGAAATATCAAACTTTTTTGATCTGTTGCTGTCAGAAAAAGGATCTATGGGTAAAATTTGCAAACTATCTGATGAGCGTTGGTCATCCGTCTCTTAGAACATCCGCCAAGGCACCTATCCCTCCAGCGTACGGCTCTTGAGAACATGAGGGGAATGGATGATCGGAACGTCATCACCCCGCCATCGTTGAATCGAGCCTTGGGTCTTGACCGGAACCACCACCATCCGCCCCCGGGCAACAAGGCAGAGTAGGCAGCAGGCCGATGGCTATTTGCCTTTCCAGTCCGGCTTCCTCTTTTCCGAGAATGCTCTCCCGCCTTCCATGAAATCTTCCGAACGAAGCATGCTTTGATAGATGGGGAAGTCTGGATTTCCAGGTTTAGTAGCAGCGAAAGCATCTCGGATCGGCATCTCATTGATTCTTGGTACTACTTCCTTGAGAGCCTGTAGTGCAAGCGGTGCTCCCTGGGCAATGACTTTTGCAAGCTCTCTGGCCCTCGGAAGCAGTTCAGCTTTAGGCAGAATCTCGTGAACCAGCCCCCAGTGCTTTGCTTCTTCCGCATCCATACGACGACCCGTGTATAGCAGTTCCATGGCGACGTTGTAGGGCAGCTTGCGCGGCAAATGTTGAATTCCTCCCACATCCGGCAGGAATCCGCGCTGCATCTCGGGAAAGAAGAACTCGGAATCTTCTCTGCACAAGATCAGATCGCATGCGAGTGCGATCTCGAATCCTCCGCCTACCGCGATACCGTTGATCGCAGCGATTACCGGTTTGCAAAGGTCCCAGTACTCGGTGATTCCGGCGAATCCACCGGGGCAATCCAGCGCATCGGCCAGTGCCGCTTCGTTCGATTCCATGGAAGCTAATTCCTTGAGGTCCCATCCTGCACAGAAAATTCTTCCGTCACCACCGGTGATGATTCCGCACAGCAGGCTGTTATCATTCTGCAAGATCTCCAGAGCTGCATGAATATCTCGCGAAACCGAGTTGGTGATGGCATTTGCAGGAGGGCAGTCGAGGGTGATTTCAATTACATTTTCATGGATTTCCACTTTGACTTCTTGATTCATCAGTATTTACTCCCAGAGCGATATATCGATGTCAAATTTAACTGATAAACCTTATCCAATTCCAGTGCAGATTTCTGATTTTTTCGATTGCGGGCACTGGTTCGACAGAATGCTGTCACCGGCTTCGATCGCTATTGTCGGAGCGTCAGACAGGCCGGGTCGTCCGGGAAACATGGTGCAGAGAGTGCTCCAGGCGCACGGCTTTGCGGGCGATATATGGCCTGTCAATCCGAATCATGACCGCATCGGAGAGCTTGTGTGCTATCCCGACTTGTCGGAACTGCCGTCCGCTCCTGATCTAGTGGTTGTGGTGGTCAATAGCAGCCGTGTCGAAGTCGCGGTTCAAGTAGCGATTGATATCGGATCCGGAGGCATTGTCATCTTCTCGAACAACTTCATTGAGCAGGATGTCGTACCACCCCTGCTGGAGCGCCTGAAGACCTTGTGCCGCAATGCCGACATCCCGGTTTGTGGCGGCAATGGCATGGGATTTTACAATTACGATTCTCATGCCTTGGTAAGTTTTGACTCCCCTCCGGAGCGTCCCTCCGGTTATATCTCACTGATTGCTCATTCCGGTTCGGTGATGACCTATCTCGCGAACACGGACCCGCGCCTGATGTTCAATTTGGTAGTGTCTCCGGGGCAGGAAATTCATGGCACCGTTGCCGACTACATCCAGTATGCCCTGCATATGCCGAGTACCCGGGTTATTGCGGTGTTCATAGAAACGATTCGCGACCCGGAAGGTTTTGTGCTGGCTCTCTCGAAAGCCCGGGAAATTAGGATTTCGGTAGTGATTGTCAAAGTCGGAGCGACCGAACAGAGTGCTCGCATGGCCGCCAGTCACTCGGGAGCGATAGCTGGAGACGACAACGTTTTTCAGGCGATCTGCGACCGATACGGAGCAATTCGGGTTCGGGACATCGATGAACTGGCGGCAACCGCTCTATTGTTCTCTCAGAAACACAGGCCAGGTTCAGGAGGATTGTCGAGTCTTCTCGATTCAGGAGGGCTGAGAGAACAGATGGTAGACCTCGCATCCGATTTCGGCGTGACGTTTACCCGGCTTTCCGAATCGTCTCGGAATCAACTGGCCAGTATTCTTGAGTACGGACTGATTCCAGACAACCCGGTTGATGCCATGGGTTCAATCAGCGCAGATGTAGCGGAGACATATTCGCAGTGCCTGGACATTCTTGGAAACGATCCTGGTACAGCCATGCTCTCTCTCGAATTCGAGTTCAGAGACGGTTTCAGTCACTACCCATCCCTTCTCGAAGTTGCAAAGAAGTGGAGAAATAAATCTGACCAGTCGTTTATTGTGATCAATAGCACCTCTCGAGCTGACAACAACCAAAAGGCACTTGAACTGGGGCGTTGCGGTATTCCGGTCATCAACGGAATCTCTCTGGCTCTGGCCGCAATCGGCAATGCTTTCCGTTACCGTGACCATCGGATGTACCCGCTTGCGGACATTCCATCAATTCCTGAAACAGCCCAGTATCACGAGGCGAATATCCTGAGAAAAGGAAATATAGAAGAAGCCGAGACCCTCTTAATGCTGTCGGATTTCGGCCTTCCGGTCGTAGAGTTCCGGTTAGTGAAAAATACCCGACAGGTTCTGGAGGCGGCCGAAGAATTAGGGTATCCAGTCGTTCTCAAGTCGGCCCGGCCCGGATTGCTCCACAAATCCGAAGTAATGGGGGTCATAACGAGCATCCAGAACCGGAGCGGATTGCTCGACGCTTACAGGGAATTGTCTGCCCGCTTGGGTGATGAGGTTATCGTAGCCGCAATGCTAGGCGATGGTGTCGAGCTAGGTTTCGGCATGGTCAATGATCGGCAGTTTGGTCCTGTCGTGATGGTTTCGGCTGGCGGAACTCACATAGAGTTGTTCGACGACAGGCGGTTCATCAAGGCACCTTTTTCAACCGAAGAAGCATGGCATCACATCCAGAGCCTCAAGATTTGCGGGCTCCTCGAAGGTTGTTGGGGGCGAGTTCCATGCAGGATGGATCTGGCGGCAACAGCACTTTCGCGGTTCTCGGAAGTGGCCTCCACACTCAAGGATTGCGTGCTGGAAATGGATGCGAATCCCGTCATCGTAACCCCGCACGATTGCCGGGTCGCTGATGCGATGGTCGTTGGCATGGATGGCGGATAGATTTGCTGTTTCGGAGTTCAGGTATGCAAGCCAGAGATAGAGACTGTTGCCGATTCCCTATGGTCAGCGGGCGGTTGCGTCTTTCTACGCCCCATCAAGGCGTTACGAAACAAGCCACAGAACAAACTAAGATGGTACAATTCATCTTGATGCGGCCTCAAGCACTTTTGCACTTTTGACCATAACTCGATACGTTTATTGATAAAGTCCAAGAATTGCCGGGGGCATGGCTCAGGGTGATACCCAAGAATAAGTATTGGCTAGTGTCACGATGTTATCGCATTATGGTTGATACGTAGCGAATACGGTTCCTGACTCCATATGGTGCAGTCTGATATATGCCTGGAAATACTTTCATGGAGAATATCAATAGATTTATAAGGTCTCGGTAAAAACTTCTTGAATTAATGAGATTTTATAACGTTGTTCGCTTCAAGATACTTCATATTGTATTGATTCTGGCTTATACGGCAGATAATTTCTAATTTCTTTATTACTGGGTAAATCGGCATCGTTCAGTTTGATTGGTTTCTCATTCTTGTTGTCCATTCCGAAGTGGATTGCGACATGAAAACGGTGAATTAGATTTACAGTCAATCCATTTCCTCTACAGGAATGACGACCGATCCGATTGCCTTGATTTCATTTGTACTGAGTAAACCTGAACATGCCTGAAAAATCGGTCATTTCCGATATATCACAAATTCGTAATTTCTCGATCATTGCCCATGTAGATCATGGCAAATCGACTCTTGCCGACCGTTTTATCCAGAAATGCGGCGCTCTGGAGAACAGGGAAATGAAGGAACAGGTACTGGATTCGATGGAACTCGAGCGTGAGAGGGGAATCACCATCAAGGCCCAGAGTGTTACCTTGTTCTACGAAGCAAAAAACGGCAAGCAATACCAGTTGAACATGATCGACACTCCAGGCCATGTCGATTTTTCATATGAAGTGTCCAGATCATTAAGTGCCTGCGAAGGGGCCCTTTTGGTAGTGGATGCCGCCCAGGGAGTTGAAGCACAGACTGTTGCAAATTGCTATACCGCTGTTGATCGCGGGCTCGAAGTCATTCCGGTCTTGAATAAAATTGACTTGCCTTCCGCTGAACCGAATCGGGTACTTTCGGAAATCGAAGATGTAATCGGGATTGACTGCACAGGAGCAATCGAGGTCAGTGCCAAGACTGGACAAGGGGTTGAAGAAGTTCTCGAACAAATTGTGCAGTACATGCCATCCCCGCCTGATAACCAGGAATTGCCATTGCGGGCTCTGGTCCTCGATTCCTGGTTCGATAACTACCTTGGAGTAGTCTCATTAGTCAGGATTGTAGACGGAGTCCTGCCTTCCGGAAAAACCCGCATCACGATAATGTCAACCGGTCGAGAATACCAACTGGAAAAAGTCGGCATATTTACCCCGAAACCTGTTGAAGTTGAAAAACTCTCAACCGGCAATGTTGGATATGTCATGGCTGGATTGAAAGATATTCACTCGGCAAGAGTCGGGGATACCATAACCCTGGCTCACAATATGGCATCAGAACCGCTGCCCGGTTTCAAGGAAGTCAAGTCAACCGTATTTGCTGGACTCTACCCAGTCAATAATGCCGACTTCGATTCGTTTCGAACTGCTCTCGAAAAACTCAGCCTGAACGATGCATCTCTGTCTTATGAACCAGAGACCTCACAGGCGCTTGGCTTTGGTTTTCGATGCGGATTTCTTGGGATGTTGCATATGGAAATCATCCAGGAACGACTCGAACGGGAATATCAGATTGAATTGATTACTACAGCCCCGACCGTGGTCTACGAAATTCATATGAAAAACGGCACGGTTGTCGAGATCGATAATCCATCCAGACTCCCGGATCTTTCACGTGTCGACTTCATCAGGGAGCCCTATATCCTTGCTCATATACTCATTCCCTACGATTATGTGGGTGCTGTCATGGGTCTCTGTGTAGAACGCCGTGGAGTTCAGAAAAACATTCATTATCACGGACGCCAGGTGATGCTGGATTTTGAAATTCCGCTGACCGAAGTTGTTGTGGATTTCTTTGATAGGTTAAAATCCGTAACCCAAGGCTATGGGTCACTCGATTATGACTTCATTGAAAGTCGTCCAGCCGACATGGTCAAGGTAGATATTCTGATTAATGGAGATAGGGTAGATCCATTAGCGATTCTGGTTCATAAGGAGCAAAGCCAGTACAGGGCTCGAGAACTGGTTGCGAGAATGAAGAAACTGATCCCGAGGCAAATGTTTGATGTAGCCATTCAGGCCGCCATAGGTTCGAGAATCATTTCTCGGGAAACTGTAAAGGCCATGAGGAAGAATGTAACCGCAAAATGCTATGGTGGCGATGTGACCAGAAAACGCAAACTGCTGGAAAAGCAAAAAGCCGGAAAAAAAAGAATGAAGCAGATCGGGTCTGTACAAATCCCACAAGAAGCCTTTCTCTCGGTTCTCAAGGTTGACCGTGCCTAATAGCCATGCGTCAAATGTACCCGGCTGTCGGTAATTTCAAAAAACGAAAATAGCAATTATGGATTTATCCCAGATATTTCTAATCGCACTAGGTGTAACCGGTGGGATTATCGTATTACACAAGATATACAGGATCTGGACGAAAATTCGAGGAAGAGACCGTTACATGGATGCTCCAAGACTGCCTCGTATCGTTGACTACTCGAGATCTTTTTTCCCAATCATCCTGATTGTATTCTTGCTGCGATCATTTGTGATGGAACCGTTCAGAATTCCATCCGGGTCCATGTTGCCCAATCTACATGTTGGTGATTTTATTCTTGTCAATAAATATACTTACGGCTTGCGAGTGCCAGTGACCCATAAAAAGTTCAAGAGTTTGGGCAGCCCGGATCGTGGTGATGTCATGGTATTTCGATATCCGGTGGATCCCAATCTTAACTTTATCAAGCGTGTTGTCGCATTACCTGGAGACGAGTTGTCTTACGTCAACAAACGATTGTCCATTAATGGTGTAGAGGTTACGACCAGCTCAGAAGACAGGTTTTATCCAGATAAAAATACCAGTCATGATTATCCTCTTGATCAGTTTCTTGAAACGATTGATACCGAGAAGCACCTGATTGTGATCGATGCCAATCGTGGATCACGGGATTTGGAGCGGGTAATTGTGCCGGAAGGCCATTATTTCGTTATGGGTGACAACCGTGATCATAGCAATGATAGCCGATATTGGAGATTTGTGCCTGAGGATCATATCGTTGGAAAAGCCTTTATGATCTGGTTCAGCTGGAAGGGGTCAGAAAACGGTTGGATAGACTGGAGTCGTATTGGAAACCCTATTGATTAGCGAATTGCTGGATGCAGATAGGCAGATGGTCAGGTTGTCAGTTTTCGGTAAATATCTGCAACCCTGAGTGGGAGTTTTCTTATCTCATCAATCACCACATAGTTGGCCGGTCCATACAGGTGGGGCAGATAATCAACGGCATCCCTGTCAATCGTGATGCAAAAGGGATGAATACCGCTATGCCGTATTTCAAACAGTGCCTGTCGAGTGTCCTCAATTCCGTACTCTCCTTGGTATCCGTCGTAATCGTCAGGCTTGCCGTCGGAAAGGGTTATCAGCACACGTGTTCTGGCTTCAACCGTATTCAAGATGCTGCCGAGATGGCGAATCACAACCCCCATTCGCGTATAGTCTTGTGGCCTTAACCCGCTTATCCGGGCTTCAATCTCCTTGTTGTACCTCTCGTCAAATGTCTTGATCCTGTAGACCTCACAGCGGTTGCGGGTCATTCCGGAGAATCCGAATATTGCATATTGATCTCCCAGAATCTCCAGGGCCTGGCACAGCAGCAGCAGACTCTCACGTTCGGCTTCATTGATCCAGCCCTTGGTAGAGCCACTCATATCAACCATGAACGCGACCGCTAGATTGCGTTCCTGTTTTCTCATTAGAGAATACAGACGGTCGGACATTTCCACTCCGGTTAACATGTCTGATCTTGCGGTTATCACTGCATCCAGGTCGATTTCGTCACCAAAAGATTGAGCCTTTAGGAACTTGTTTTCGCCTCTTAGGGCTTCAAAGTGTCTTTTGATATCGCTCACGAGGTGACGATACTTTTCCATGGTAGTAGCAGCAAAGTCGTCATAGACCGCACTGACCTCTTGTTCAGTCAGAATACACCAGTTTTTTCGATAGCATTGTCTTCGAAAATCCCACTCATCATAGTAAAAGACATTTCCCTGATCCGGGGCTGTTGATGTACCCAATGACATGCTTTCACCGGATTTGGGATGATCGACATGCTGGTCACTGCCCTTCATGTCGAGCCACTCCGGCGGAATGGAATCGATATCCTGATGGATCGAGGAGAGCAGTTGTTCGAGATCATCCGGCAGAGGAACCGACTCCCCATCCATGGTAAATTCTGGGTTGCCGAATTCATCCATCACCGCTTGTAGTTCCCGGGTATCCGTACCCTCTGAAATTTCATCCGATTGCGATTGATCCAGAAGGGATTCGGCAAGCTCGGACAGACTCTTCTTGAGCATCATGCGATCAATTTCAAGTCGATTCTCAATCGCATCTCTCGCAGATTCCAGGCTCATTTCACCCTGATAGGGAAAAGGGTCAGGCCAGGGTTGCTGAAGCATATAGAGTTTCGATGTTGCATCGAGTGAATCAATGACGGTTGCATCCTCCTGCTGCAAGTGCTGAATTATTGCCTGCCAGGTTGCATCATGAATTTCGGGAGTAGGGTAGAGGCCATGCTGTTCTCTCGCAAGTCCGGGCAGCTCCCGTTCTATGCAGGCGTTCAAACGAAAGGTCTCAAGCAGATTGAAGAGACGGAGGGCACGGCCATTGTCTTCATACTCAGACAGTATTTCATGCAGATGGGGAGAATCAGGACCAGGTCTCCTGAAGGTGCCGAACCAGGTTTGTGCCCAAAGATGTACAGTCAGAGTCTTGTAGAAGGTGTAATTGAGTTGGTAATCATTGAAGCGGTTGACTTTGGCTGGCAGATACAGGTTTCGGGTATCGGTGAAGATTTTGGAGCTGGCCTGGATAGCCATTTCTCGCCCGGACAAGCCCCGCACGAAGATATCCAGAATATGCTTTACTTCCTCAAGCTTGACCGTGATGTTGTTAAGTCGATATTCCCTGGCAAACCCTTCAATCTGGCCAAGTACGGAACTACCGGGGTACAACCCTTCACGATCATAAACATCCATGGCTTCCAATAGCCATTGTCGAGTACCTTCGGTGCCCATCAGCTTGATTGCCAAAGGTGCTTTACTGATAAACTGAAAGGCCATTTCGGCATTCGACTTGCTTATGGCATTGGTCCAGTCAAGACAGAATATCTGATCAGGATGATCGAGCAGAAGCAATCCTCTTGTTGGTTCTTCAGAGGTTCTTCGAGTAGAGAGAACCGGTTCGAGATAAGTATCGAGCAACGAGCCGATTTGGGTTGCAGTCAGTGGGAGTGGGGTCTTGCTATCCAAGTAAATAACCAGTCTGTAGACGAGCCATGAAGACTAGACATTGAAGCGAAAATGAATGATATCACCGTCTTTCACCACATAATCCCGACCCTGTTGATGCAGGCGCCCCGCTGCCTTTGCGCCTTGTTCACCCTTGAATGAGATGTAGTCTTCATAGGTGATCGTTTCAGCACAAATAAACCCCCTTTCGAAGTCACCGTGAATCGTACCGGCGGCTTGCGGTGCAGTAGCACCTTGCTTGATTGTCCATGCACGGACTTCCTTGGGGCCGGCGGTGAAAAAAGTATGAAGCCCCAGCAGGGAATAAGCTGCCCTGATTACTCGGTCAATACCCTTTTCCTTATACCCCAGTTCCTTCAGGAACAATGTAGCTTCCGAGGGATTTAACTCGGAGATTTCCTGTTCGATGGCAGCACAGATCGGTACCATCGTTGCGTTCTCGGAATCGGCAATACCCTGGATAGTCTCAATCCGTTCGTGGTCGCTTTGCATATTGTCAGAAACATTGACGATATACAGAACCGGCTTGCCGGTTATAAGGCAAAGCGAAGTAATGCGTTTCTGTTCTGACTCTTCCAGATCCAGCAGTCGTACCGGTTTTTCCTGTTCAAGATGGGATTTGACTCTTACAAGAAGCTTGGCCAATGAGGATTGTTCCTTATCTCCCGATTTTTTGTGTTTCTCGGCATTGGCGAGAGCCTTTTCAACAGTCTGCAAGTCTGCAAGGATCAGTTCAAGGTTGATGATCCTGATGTCGGAAATGGGATCAATCCGATTCGATACATGCATTACATTGCCGTCTTCAAACGCGCGCACCACATGGGCAATTGCATCAACTTCGCGGATATGGGCTAAAAACCGGTTGCCAAGTCCTTCACCTGTCGATGCGCCTTCAACAAGACCGGCTATATCAACAAACTCGACTGTGGCAGGTATTAGTTTTTGCGGTTGTACGATATCGGAGATTGCCGTAATTCGCGGGTCTGACACCTCAACCATGCCAATATTGGGATCAATGGTGCAAAACGCATAATTTTCAGCCGGAGCCTGGCTGCCTTGCATCAGGGCATTGAACAGAGTTGATTTACCGACATTCGGCAATCCGACAATTCCGCACTTGAGTCCCATGGCTAACTGGACTCCAGGTGACCCTGGTCTCTGGTATGGAGGTGATGCATTGCGCGTTCCAGTTCTCCAGATATCACAAGATTCATGACCTGCATGGATTGATCCATAGACCGGTTAATGAGTGCAAGATTACGTACTCCAGGATTGGATAAAACATGATTGGTAACCAACGAGGCAGACTGGGGATGTCCGACTCCAATACGCAACCTGAGGAAGTCAGCTGCATCAAGAGATTTTCCCAAGTCTCGAAGTCCATTGTGCCCGCCATGTCCACCTCCAAATTTGAGCCGGCAAATTCCGGGGGCAAGGTCAATTTCGTCATGAACAACCAGAATCTGGTTTGGCTCAATCCTGAAATAGGAAGCACAGGGTGCAACAGACCGGCCGCTGTTATTCATGAAAGTGGTCGGGGCTAGAACACGAATAACCCTCTGCTCAAAGAGGAATTCACTGAAAAGACCCTGAAATCGTGTCTCCGGTTTCAGGTCGAAATGGTATTCACTTCCTAGTCGATCAAGAAACCACCAGCCTACGTTATGTCGCGTATCAGCGTATTTTTTACCCGGGTTTCCAAGTCCGACAATCAGTGAAATTTCACGAAACCCGCTCACTCGAACCAATTCCAGGATTCCTGTCGAAAACAGGGACGAAGATCGATGTTTCCATGTCTATTCGTCTGGGCTTTCCTTGTCAGTGTCTGGTTTTCCTTCCTGTTCGTCTTCTGCTGCAACTGTCACCTCCTGTTCTTCTTCAACAACGGTTTCGACTCGACGTGCGGAAACAGACACAATCGCCAAATCATGCATTCCCGACTCATCGTACATCAGGGCGGTTAACTGAACACCCTCAGGAAGTTGAATATCGGACAGATGTAGTGACTCATTCTTTTGCATGCTGGATACATCGACCTCAATCCGTTCTGGCAGATCTTCGGGTAGGCAGGTTACCTCTACCGAAGTGATGAGGTGATTAATCATGCCACCGTCAATCTTCACGCCCACGCATTCATCTTCGCCTTCAAAATGGATTGGCATACTGATAACAATCGGTTTGTTGCGATCAACTCTCTGGAAGTCTGCATGCAGGATATTGGCTTTGTGAGGATGCCTTTGGACGTCTTTCAAAATAGCCTGTTCCTTGTTGCCATCGGTATTGATGACGATCACTGCTGAATAGAAGTTTTCTTCTTCCAGAGAATGAAACAGTACATCATGATTAATGGCGATACTGATGTTGGGTTTCCCACCACCATAAAGTACGGCAGGTACATCGCCTTCGCGCCTCAAGCGTCGAACCAGACCGGTGCCGGAGCGAGCTCGAACCCGAGCGGTTAATTCAAATTGTTCAGACATGGTTATTACCTTGGTATATTGATTATTCAATGAAAAGATTGCTGATGGAATCGCCTGTTGCGATTCTACGAATAGACTCTGCGAGCAATTCGGCAACTGATAACTGGGTGATTTTTGGACAGTTTCGTGCTTCTTCACTAAGCGGAATTGAATTTGTGACCAGCACTTCATCAATTTTCGATTCTAAAATGCGATGGATAGCAGGGCCGGACAGTACCGGGTGAGTGCAGCTTGCCAGGACCTTGATGGCGCCATGATCATACAATGCCGTAGCAGCCTGACACAAGGTATTGGCCGTATCTACCATATCATCAATCAGAATGCATGACCGATCCGTGACATCACCGATGATGTGCATGACTTCGGCCTGATTGGCCTGAGGTCTTCGCTTGTCAATAATCGCAAGGTCCGTATCCAGCAATTTGGCCATGGCCCGGGCCCGCACTACACCGCCCACATCAGGGGAAACAATGACGGGGTTTGGGAGTTGTTTCCTCCATAACTCACTCATCATTACCGGAGAACCATAAATGTTATCGGTTGGAATATCAAAAAATCCCTGAATCTGGTCTGCATGCAGATCCATGACCAGAACCCGGTCGGATCCGGATATGGTAATCATTTCGGCAACCAGCTTGGCCGATATGGCAACCCGGGAATTGCGCGGACGCCGATCCTGTCTAGAGTATCCGAAGTAGGGAATGACGGCCGTGATTCTCGCTGCTGACGAGCGTTTCAGTGCATCAATCATGATCAACAGCTCCATGAGATTATGATTGCTCGGAGCACAGGTTGGCTGAATGATGAAGCAGTCTTGACCACGAACATTCTGCAGGATTTCAACATTTATCTCGCCATCGCTGAATGTTTCCACCGTAGCCTTGCCGAGTGAAACCCCCAGTACCTGGGCAACTTCAACTGCCAATGGCAAATTGGCGTTGCCAGTAAAAATTGTCAGGTTCTCGGGAGACAGCATGATAAGGTCGATTGACGGTCATTATGGCTGGGGTGGGAGGATTCGAACCTCCGAATGCCGGGATCAAAACCCGGTGCCTTAGTCCACTTGGCTACACCCCAAACTGGTTTTGAAATGATGTTTTCAAGTCATTAATTGCCAAAATTCAAATTCTGATTTTTGTGTTTTCATCTAGAGTCATCCCAGAATTGACTGCTCGATACTCACGGAAAACATCGGGTGCAGCAATCGCAAACATGGTTCCCGGCACGATAGGCCGCAGTCATGTCCATCAGGAACGGCCTACAACATCGGCCGCACTGGAATATGCATCGACTACAGGTGATTTCGGCGTTAGGGTAATCAGGATAAGCCTGAGTTTGAGTAACTTGCCAAATGCCCGGCTGTTTTTTCGGAGGTTGAATTGTAATTTCAGGATACCTTGCTGTCAATTGAAAATACACTGCAAGCCGATTCCGGCACGACATGGAGTCGATGGGATTGATGTGGCTTAACCGAGTCAAGGTTCCGGTTCAGGGCAACCTGGACAATATTGGAATTGTTGGTTTTCAGTCAAATTGTTCAGAAATTGACAATTTAACCAAATTAATGAAAATTAAATTCACAAAAAACGAAAATATTTGTATATTATCGAAACATGTGCTTGATTATTGCAAGTTTTCATTTTGACCTATAGGAGGTTTACATTACAATGATGAAGAAAATCTTGCTGACCTTTGTGGTTACCCTGCTCATTTTGACAGGCGCTTTACGCATCGCGTCAGCCGACATGGCAAGAGCCATGAGCTGGATCAGTTCCGAGTTTCAGCCATCTACGCTCACGGCAGATGAGCAAAGAGCAGAAATGGAATGGTTTATCAAGGCGGCCGAGCCCTTTAAGGGCATGGAGATCAATGTCCTGTCGGAAACCATTCCAACTCACGAATACGAGTCAAAGGTTCTGACCAAGGCATTCGAGGAAATTACCGGAATCAAGGTCAACCATCAGTTGCTTGGTGAGGGTGAAGTGGTTCAGGCTGTGCAGACACAGATGCAGACTAATCGAAATCTCTATGATGCCTACATCAACGACTCGGACCTGATTGGGACACATTCACGTTTGCAGCTTGCTGTAAACCTGACCGACTGGATGGCTGGAGAAGGAGCCGATGTAACTTCGCCGACACTGGATGTCGATGACTTCATGGGCAAAAGCTTTACCACGGGTCCGGACGGCAAGCTCTACCAGTTACCCGATCAGCAGTTCGCAAATCTGTACTGGTTCCGTTACGACTGGTTCAATCGTCCCGAACTGCAGGCCCGCTTCAAGGAACTGTATGGCTATGATCTGGGTGTGCCGGTTAACTGGTCAGCCTATGAAGACATTGCCGAGTTCTTCTCGGTACATGTCCAGGAAATAGACGGAGTTCGAGTTTATGGTCACATGGACTACGGAAAACGTGCACCTGACCTTGGCTGGCGCATGACTGATGCATGGTTGTCCATGGCTGGTGCCGGAAGCAAGGGGTTGCCGAATGGTGTACCCGTGGACGAATGGGGAATTCGCATGGAAGATGGAACCTGCAATCCGGTTGGTGCATCAGTATCGCGTGGTGGTGCAGCGAATGCTCCGGCCGCAGTTTATGCAATTCGCAAGTGGGATGAGTGGCTCCGTAAATATGCACCTCCCGGTGCTGCAAGCTATGACTTCTATCAGTCCTTGCCGGCACTGTCTCAGGGCAATGTTGCCCAGCAGATTTTCTGGTACACCGCTTTCACGGCATCCATGGTTGCACCGAAGAGTGAAGGCAACAATACCGTGGATGACGAAGGCAATCCGCTTTGGCGAATGGCACCATCGCCACATGGCCCTTACTGGGAAAAAGGCCAGAAACTCGGCTATCAGGATGCGGGGTCCTGGACTCTGTTCAAGTCAACACCGGTTGAGCGTCGCAAGGCGGCCTGGCTGTATGCCCAGTTTACCGTTTCCAAAGCCGTTTCACTGAAAAAGACGCATGTTGGTTTGACCCCGATTCGTGATAGCGATATTCGTCACAAGTCATTTACGGAACGTGCACCGAAACTCGGAGGATTGGTTGAGTTCTACCGTTCGCCCGATCGGGTAAGATGGTCGCCTACCGGCATTAACGTGCCCGATTACCCAAAACTGGCGCAAATCTGGTGGCAACAGATCGGTGATGTGAACTCTGGTGCATTTACACCTCAGGAAGCCATGGATCGACTAGCTTCTGAAATGGACCAGGTCATGGCAAGAATGCAGGTGGCGGATGAGCGTAACCAGACTTACGGTGGCTGTGGGCCCAGACTCAACGAGGAGAAGGACCCAGAGTGGTGGCTCAGTCAACCCGGTTCACCCAAGGCCAAGGTCAATGAAAAGCCACAGGGTAAAACCGTAAATTATGATGAACTTGTCAAGCGCTGGAGCGAGAATTAATTTTCCCTGAGTTGAGTTATCGTTTGTCTGCTTTGAGTGAATTCTTCATTCAGGCAGGCAAACGATTTTCTTGATCCTGTTTACTGGGAATACCGGAATGTATGCATCCTGATTCCGAATCGGCATTCCTCGTAGTGCTCCCTTTGTCGTTGCATGCTCGCTGGTTCGATATTGCAGCATCATTTCAGCCAAGGCCAGAGAAACCAGCCAATGGAACTTGAATCCCGTGAACGTGTAGACCTTAATCTGAGACAGAGGGAGGTTTGGAAAATTGCGAAAACAGAAGGACTTGTACAGGTTGATCGACTGGCCGAGAGACTCAACGTTTCGGCACAGACCATACGTCGGGATTTGAATCAACTGACCCGGGCCCGTCTGTTACAGCGAATACACGGAGGGGCCATTACTTGCGACAGTGTTGTCAATCTGGGCTATGGGGCCCGCAAGTTGCTCGCTACTGAAGGCAAGACACGAATTGCCAGGAAAGCAGCTGAACTCATTCCAAACGATTGTTCCCTGTTTATCAACATAGGAACCACGACAGAACAGGTGGCGGCCGAACTGGCTCGTCAGCACGAGGGATTGCTGGTCGTAACCAATAACCTGAATGTGCTTAATACCGTTGTCCAGAACGATCAGATCGAGGTCTTTATTGTCGGGGGACAGATTCGCCCTCAGGACGGTGGAATTGTCGACAACACTGCTGCGGATTTTGTGAGCCAGTTTCGAGTAGATTATGCAGTCATCGGAGCCTCTTCGATTGAAGAGGAAGGTATCGTTACAGACTTTGACTGGCGGGAAGTTCACGTAGCTCAAACCATGATTCAGCATGCACGAGGGGTGATTCTGGTTGCCGATTCAAACAAGTTCAAGCGCAAGGCGCCTGTTTTCCTGTGTGAATTGAAGGAAATCAACCATTTCATTACAGACGCCGAAGTGCCCGAAAAACTCATGCAATATGCAAATTCAAATGGAGTGAGTGTGCATATATGCAGCCAGCATCACGAGATTTCTGGCGTTGTCGGTTGAACTCAGGAACGTAGACAAGGTCGTGGATGGCATGGTTCACATTCATCCTGTGAACCTGCTCCTTCAGGACAGGGAATTCAATGTGCTGCTTGGTGCCACATTAAGTGGAAAGACCACGCTCTTGAGATTGATGGCCGGGCTTGAGAAGCCCTCATCGGGGGAAGTTTTGTTCTCGGGGAAAAATGTCACTGGCGTTTCAGTACAGAAACGAAACATTGCCATGGTCTATCAGGAATTCATCAACTACCCGAATTTCAGTGTTTTCGACAATATCGCATCTCCGCTCAGGGTTGCCGGGAAGAAGCCGGACCAGATCAAGCAGGAGGTCGGGGAAATTGCTGAATTGCTCAGGCTGTCCGAATTTCTGGATCGTGATATCGCCAGTCTGTCAGGGGGGCAGCAGCAACGTATTGCTCTGGCACGGGCACTGGTAAAGCGGGCTTCACTGGTCCTGCTTGATGAGCCACTGGCGAATCTGGACTACAAACTGAGAGAGCAATTGCGTGAAGAGCTGCCACGGCTGTTTGTAGCATCCGGTTCCACGGTGGTTTATGCAACCAGTGAACCTGAAGAAGCGCTTATGCTTGGTGGTCACATTGCAATGCTACATGAAGGGAAGGTTGTACAGTATGGCAAGACAACGGACATTTATCGACGGCCCGGGAATCTGGAAAGTGCAAGAATATTCTCTCATCCGCCAATCAATGTGACAACGATTGTCAAGTCAAGCGGCGTGATTGCGATTCCGGGAGTCACTGAATGGCAGTGCCCCGAGGTATTTCGGGATCGTCCGGATGGCGAGTATCTTCTCGGAATTCGACCGCATCACTTGAGTTTGACCAGCCCAGAACGAGATGCCAGGCTAGTTACCATATCGGGAACCGTGCAACTAGCGGAAATCAGCGGTTCAGTCAGTCTTGTTCACATGCGCATTAATGGCAATGACTGGATTTCCGAATCCGGGGGCATTCATCCGCATTCGATCGGAGAGTCGATAAAAGTATATATGCATCTTGATGGGTGCCTTTATTTTGACCGGGACGGTACCGCGATCTACTGACGAAAATACGAGATCATGACCAAAATCGCCCTGCAGAATATTAGACACAGCTATCTAGGCAGTCCGCAAACGGACGGGGATTTTGCAATCAAGCACATTAATACGGTGTTTGAAGATGGTGGGGCCTATGCACTGTTGGGGCCATCCGGTTGTGGCAAGACTACCTTGCTGGGTATTGTCTCCGGCCTCATATCGCCGACCTCAGGGCGAATTCTGTTTGATGGAGAAGACATCACCAGGGTGGATACGATTCATCGTCATATCGCCCAGGTATTCCAGTTTCCGGTCATCTACGACACCATGACGGTATTCGACAATCTTGCATTTCCACTTCGCAACAGAAAAGTGCCGGAATCCGATATCAAGGCCAGGGTTCTTGACGTTGCAAAAATGCTGGATCTGGAAGAGGGCATTCATCGAAGAGCGGCTTCGCTGACGGTTGATGGCAAGCAGAAAATTTCCCTAGGCCGTGGTCTGGTGAGAGAAGATGTTAATGTCATGATGTTTGATGAACCCCTGACGGTTATTGACCAGAACATGAAGTGGGAATTGCGTTCCAAGTTGAAAGAACTGCATCAGAATGTACGGACAACCATGATCTACGTAACCCACGACCAGACAGAAGCACTGACTTTTGCGGATGAAGTGCTGGTCATGTACGAGGGCAGGGTTGTTCAGTCTGGAACACCGGTCGAGCTGTTTGAAAAACCCAGGCATACTTTTGTAGGCTATTTCATTGGTTCCCCTGGCATGAATATATTTCCCTGCCAAATCAGCGGTGAGACCGTGGAGTTCTCGGGGTTACCGATTGAGTGTGACAATCAGATTCAAGGTATACGAAGTCTTCAGGACAGTCAGGCCATTACCGAGATTGGCATCCGCCCCGAATATGTCCGGTTCAGCAATCAGGGTATTCCAGTCAGGATTTGCCGGGTTGATGATCTTGGACGACACCAACTGGTACATGTTGAGCATGAGCATCATGCAATCAAGTTGATATGTCCGGAAGATGCGCCCATACCGGAAGGCAGTGCATGCGTCCGTTTTGAGAAATCCCGAACGTTTCTGTATGCCGATAAATGGCTGGCAGGGGAGGGTAGCCAGTCATGATCAACAAAACGATAAGGCAAAGTGCCTGGCTTTTTGTCGTTCCTGTAGTATTGCTGGTTGCCTTCAATGCGTTGATCCCCTTGATGACGGTAGTCAACTATGCATTTCAGGAGACATTCGGGGATAACGTATTTTTCTGGGAAGGGTTAACTTGGTTTGAACAGGTTCTCAATTCCGACCGGTTCCATGATGCGTTTCTCAGGCAGATCATGTTTACCTCCATCATCCTGTTGATCGAGGTTCCGCTTGGCATAGCCATTGCATTGAGCATGCCGAGAAAAGGACCCTGGGTTTCGGTTTGTCTGGTCCTGATGGCATTGCCGTTGCTTATTCCCTGGAATGTCGTTGGTGCGATGTGGAACATTTTCGCCTTGCCCGATATTGGCCTTCTGGGCTATTCCCTGAACAGCATGGGTATTGACTACAACTTTACCCAGCAACCCATATCTGCCTGGGCAACCATGATTCTGATGGATGTCTGGCACTGGACTTCATTGGTGGTCCTGCTGGCTTATGCGGGATTAACTGCCATTCCGGAAGCCTACTATCAGGCAGCCAGAATTGACGGTGCCTCGAAATGGGCTGTATTCAAGTGGATCCAGTTGCCCAAGATGAAACGTGTCCTGACGATTGCAATTCTGCTTCGGTTCATGGACAGTTTCATGATTTACACCGAACTCATTGTACTTACCGGAGGTGGGCCGGGTAATTCAACAACATTACTGTCGATTGACTTGGTGAAGCTGGCTTTAGGTCAGTTTGATCTGGGCCCTGCCGCCGCGATGTCGCTGATTTATTTCTTTATCGTGTTGTTGATTTGCTGGGTGTTCTATACCTTGATGATGAAAAATGAGAAACAGTAACCGATCAGTCTCAATACCATTGCACCAGCGCCTGGTGCCAGCCGTCTATATCCTTTTCCTGATGTTGCCGATTTATTGGCTGCTCAGCATGTCATTCAAGACAACCAACGAAATTCTAGGAGGGTTTTCATTCTTTCCACAGGATTTCACGCTTGAAAACTATATGGAAATATTCACTGATCCGACTTGGTACAGAGGCTATCTGAATTCCATTACCTATGTCGTAATCAATACGGTAATCTCGGTTACCGTTGCATTGCCTGCCGCTTATGCATTTTCACGATATCGATTTCTGGGCGACAAGCACCTGTTTTTCTGGCTTTTGACCAACCGCATGGCGCCACCCGCAGTTTTTGCCCTGCCGTTTTTTCAGTTGTATGCGGCAATTGACCTGTATGACACGCATATTGCCGTTGCGCTTGCACATTGTCTGTTCAACATCCCGCTTGCAGTCTGGATTCTGGAAGGGTTCATGTCTGGTGTTCCCAAGCAGCTGGATGAAATGGCGTATATCGATGGATATTCCTTTCCACAATTTTTTGTAAGGATATTCATGCCAGCGATCGCATCAGGAATCGGCGTCGCCGCCTTTTTCTGCTTTATGTATTCCTGGGTAGAAATGCTGCTTTCGAAGACACTGACTTCGGTGGCTGCCAAATCCATTGCGGCAACAATGACCAGGACGGCCAGCACCGCAGGATATGAACTGGGTCTGCTAGCGGCTGCCGGGGCACTGACAATTATCCCCGGGGCGATTGTGATCTACTTCGTCAGAAACTACATAGCCAGAGGCTTCTCTCTGGGACGGGTATAGTCAGATGCTGGATTTATCATGGATGGCATGGACCTGGCCGACTGCCGGATTCTTCATTTTCATTCTGTTGTGTATTGTGTCGATGGGCATCTGGGAAAAATTCAGTCCGGGAGGGGGACCCAGACGTGGGGTCCTTGGCATTGATACCACAAGGGGCGATCGTCTGTTCATCAGCCTGCTCGGCGGCATTTTCATTTTTCTCGGCTGGCTCTGGATATTTTCGACACCTCTTTGGGGAGCATTGGTTCTCTCGATTATCTGGACAATTGCTGTCTTTCTCCGCTTTTAACTGACCTGCAGGTCTTTTTTTACCGGGAGAGTTGAAATGACCATTGAACTAGATGAACAGGATATTTTCGATTTGGTGGTCATCGGTGGTGGCATCAATGGTGCCGGCATTGCTCGGGATGCGTCTGGTCGAGGACTCAAGGTACTACTCTGTGAAAAAGATGATTTTGCCGGACATACTTCATCAGCCAGCACCAAGCTGATTCATGGTGGCTTACGCTATCTTGAGAATTATCATTTTGGACTGGTCAGGCACAGTCTGCGTGAGCGTGAAATTCTTCTCAGGAATTCTCCACATATCATATGGCCTCTACGATTCATATTACCGCATGACCGTTCCCTGAGACCCAAATGGCTAATCCGGGCAGGGTTATTCATTTATGACTCGTTGGCACCGATGCATCAACTGGAAAAATCCAGTCAGGTCAGACTGCAGCAACATGTGGCTGGAGGAGTATTGAAGTCGCAGTATCAGCATGGCTTTTTGTACTCGGATTGCTGGGTCCAGGATTCGCGGCTGGTGATTTTGAATGTGGTTGCTGCAGAAGCTTTTGGTGCCTGCGTACTCAATCGAACCAGGTGTATAGACTTGAAGCGCGAGGAGAACTACTGGTGGGTCACCCTTGACCGGCATGGCGATGGTAGCATGTTGAAGGGGATTAGCCAAATTCGTGCCCGGGCAGTAGTTAATGCTACTGGTGCATGGGTAGGTTCCATGGCCGGGGACTTTCATCAAGAGGACAGTCAACAGCAGGTCCAGCTTGTTCGTGGCAGTCATATCGTGGTGCGGAAACTGTTTGATCATCCCTATGCATTTGTCTTCCAGACAATTGATCGCAGGGTAGTTTTCTGCATTCCTTACGAGCGGGATTTTACCCTGATTGGAACTACGGAGACGGGTTTGGGCAGACCGGATGACGAGGATGGAATCTCTGATCCAGAAATCGAGTATCTCTGTCGGGTCGTGAATCGATATCTTGCTGTTGCGGTCAATCCAGATGATGTTGTCTGGACTTTCAGCGGAGTACGGACGCTTTGTGGTGATGACGAAACGGAAGCAAGTCGATTATCCCGGGACTACACGTTACGATACGACGATGCATTGGCCCCGATTGTTTCCGTGTTCGGCGGCAAAATCACAACCTACCGACTCCTGGCAGAAGATGTACTGGATCATTTTCGTGATCTCGATGGTTTCAACAGGCCAAAATGGACACATGACGGCATTTTGCCGGGTGGTGATATCGGCAGTAATGATGTCAGGGAATATGCGTCTCTTCTGTCAATGCAGTACAGCTGGATAACACCGGATCTGGCTAGTCACTATGCCTGTCATTATGGAACAAATTCTCATCGTATTCTGGCGAACTCGACAAAACTAGGTGACTTGGGGCAAGAATTTTCACCGAATCTCTTTCAGGCTGAAGTTGACTACTTGATTAAGCATGAATATGCAAATTTTGCTGAAGATATTATCTGGAGGCGCACACGGCATGGTATTCGAATGAACCGTGATCAGATATCTGGCTTGCGGCGGTACATGGACTCTGTGTTAGACTTTTCCGGGAATTCCGGGGGTATGTAATGCAGGCATACGTTCTTAGCATAGATCAGGGTACAACGAGCTCACGTGCTCTTCTGGTTGATCAAGACGGTAATGTTGTTCACTCCGAGCAACAGGAGTTCACCCAGTATTTCCCGAATGATGGCTGGGTGGAACACGACCCAAGAGAAATCTGGCAAACAACACTGGGTGCTGCAAGCAAGGTACTTCAGTATGCTGAAGGCCTGGTTGGAGAAGTCAAGGCGATTGGAATTACCAATCAGCGTGAGACCACGATTGTGTGGGATCGTCATACGGGAGAGCCCATCTATAACGCAATCGTATGGCAGGACCGGCGTACTGGGGATTTTTGCCATTCCCTGAACGATCCCGGCACTTCCGAATTTGTCCAGGATAGAACGGGACTTCTACTTGATCCGTATTTCTCGGCAACAAAGCTGGCCTGGATTCTGGATCAGGTTCCCGGAGCACGTCAACGGGCGAATCGCGGTGATCTGGTATTTGGAACCGTTGATACATTTCTGATCTGGCATTTGACCGGGGGAGCATCGCATGTAACTGATGCAACCAATGCATCACGAACCATGATGTTCAATATTCGAACCAATGAATGGGACCGGGAGTTGTTGAGGTTATTCTCCATTCCGGAGAATTGTCTGCCAGAGGTCAAGGACTGTGCGGACAATTTCGGTGTTACCAACTCAAGGGTATTGGGGCAAGCATTGCCTATTTTGGGTGTTGCGGGTGATCAGCAGGCTGCACTGTTTGGTCAGGCCTGCTTTGAACCGGGCATGCTGAAAAGCACCTATGGGACGGGTTGTTTTCTTGTCATCAATACGGGCACTGATCTGGTCAAATCCAGATATCGGATGCTATCGACCATTGGCTATCGGCTTGATGGGCAAACGCACTATGCCATGGAAGGATCCATTTTCGTTGCTGGTGCTGCCATGCAGTGGCTACGGGATGAACTCCATGTCTTTGACGATGCCGCCGAGTCAGCCGAACTTGCCTTGTCTCTAGAAGACAATTGTGGGGTCTATATGGTTCCGGCATTGACGGGTTTGGGGGCTCCGCATTGGCTTCCTGATGCACGTGGAGCGATATTCGGAATGACACGCGATACCGGAAAAGCACAATTGGCGCGTGCTGCACTGGAGTCGATTGCCTATCAGAGTGCAGATTTACTGGAAGCGATTCAGTCTGATGGTGGAAACATCAACCGACTCAGGGTTGATGGTGGCATGGCCAATAATAACTGGTTTTGCCAGTTTTTGAGCGATGTTCTGAATTTGCCGGTTGATCGACCTACAAATACGGAAACCACGGCTCTTGGTGCGGCTTATCTTGCGGGTTTGAAGTGCGGTTTTTACACATCTTTGGAGTCAATCACGAAAAACTGGCGTGCAGACATTACATTTGATTCCCGGATGGGTGATAGACAGCGAAAAGAGCATCGAAAGCGCTGGAAAAAGGCGGTTGAAATGGTTGCTGGGTTTGCAAAAAACAATGCATCTTGATCATCTATTCTGACTCGGCGAAGTATTCAATGAAGCGGGGGTAAGAACTTATAAAGTCATGGCAAATGGGTATAATTGATACCCAGAGACCCGTTGCCAGACTGACTGAAATATACGGATTCTTGATTCCGAAAAAACATGGCAGAAAGTATTTGTCTTTTCCTTATTGATTCGTATTTTCAGATGATGTTTGGTGTTCTTTGTCAACAGAGATGGCGGAAACGGATTTTCCGGCTCTCGGCCCATGCGTAAAGAACTTCGTAGCACGATTGTGCCATTTGACAGGGTAGGGCATAATGCCTGCAAATATCTCTAATACAAACGCCTCCTGCCTTGGTATTCCTGCAGTGTATGGTACAGACTTATTTTTCAGCATCGATTCCAGGGACTTGCAATTGAGCAAAATGCCGTCATAGAGGACTTTTCAGGGGTCCTTGGCCGTTAACATCTGTCAGCAGACAGCCAGATTTTCATATCAGGCTATAATACGTACTTGATGATCGTCAAGAAACAAGTCATGAAATTATCGAGAATTCCTGTCATTGTCCTTGCCATGCTGTCGCTTCAGATTCAGGCGGACGAACCTGCCCTGTTCAGCACCCAGAACCTGACACCGAAAACTGCCCTGAAGGCCGCCTTGGCAGCGCTGGACAAGTGTCGCGACGAGGGATATCAAGTGGCGGTGGTCGTTACGGATCGCAACGGTCTTCCCCAGGTCATGATTCGCGACCGGTATGCCGGTGCACACACTCCTGAAACTGCAAGTCGCAAGGCCTGGACAGCCACTAGTTTTCGTACCAGTACCTCCGAACTGGTTTCCGTGACCTCCGCCGGACAGCCTCAATCCGGCATTCGTCATGTTGAGGGTGCGATCATGATCGGCGGAGGCCTATTGATCGATGCCGGCGGTTCCACGGTGGGAGCGATCGGAGTGTCCGGTGCTCCGGGTGGGGAACTGGATGATCTCTGCGCTCGGGCCGGAATTGATGCGATCGAAGAAGATATTTTGTTTTAGGAAAATTTATTTTATTAAATATATCAATGTATTATAGAATATATTTATAGCATTAAACAAACAACAAGTGTAAACTAACGAAAATGGCAGTTACCCTCCGACCTGGAGAGTGCCAACAAGAGAGGATTTGATATGGACACAGAGATATTCGCCCCCGATCCCATAAAATCGGAGACTACCAACACGGGGATACTTCCACGACCCACTCAGCCTGAAGCGGAGGCTGCGGTACGGACGCTGATCGAATGGGCGGGCGATAACCCCGATCGCGAAGGCCTTCGAGGTACACCTGAACGTGTGGTGCGGGCTTATAGAGAGTTCTTTGCCGGATATGATGTAGATCCTAGTGCATTGCTTGAGAAGACATTTGAGGAAACTGACACCTACGACGAGATGATCGTATTACGCGACATCCGTCTCGAATCGCACTGTGAGCATCATATCGTGCCTATTCTGGGAAAGGCGCATATCGGTTATCTACCAGCAGGACGTGTTGTCGGGATTTCCAAACTAGCACGTCTTGTCGAAGTGTTCGCCAAGCGAATGCAGATTCAAGAGGTGCTCACCTCGCAGATCGCAGATACTATACAGGAGGTGCTGAAACCGCACGGTGTCGGCGTTGTGATCGAAGCGGCACACCAGTGCATGACCACGCGCGGGATTCGCAACCCGAGTGTCACCATGGTAACTAGCCGCATGCTGGGCAGTTTCCGCAATGATTCAGAGACTCGCCGGGAATTTCTCTCGATCATCGGAAATCCCAGAGGTGATTTCAATGGTGCCTGAAAGTCCCATTCCAGCGGATGCTCTTCCTTTCACTGCAAGGAACAGTATCGAACAGGTCGAGGAAGGTCTTGACTTGGCACCTAAATTCGATGCCGACGGACTGATTCCCTGCATCACGACTGATGCTGACACTGGAGAGGTGTTGATGCTGGGATACATGAATGGCGAGGCCCTACAGCGAACGATCGTAACTGGTGAAGCGCACTATTGGAGCCGAAGTCGCCAGTGTCTTTGGCATAAGGGAGCAACTAGCGGTCTCATCCAAGAAGTTGTCGAAATGCGCATCGATGATGATCAGGATGCAATCTGGTTACGTGTTCAGGTTGCGGGCTCGGGCGCAAGTTGTCATGTCGGATACCGTTCCTGTTTCTACCGGTCGGTTGAACTGGGAGATCATTCTGACAAACCTGCACGGCTCGTGTTCACGGAGTCAGGGAAAACCTTTGATCCAAAGCAGGTTTATGGTAATGAGCCGAATCCGACCAAGCTTTAACCTGGATAGCGGCATATATCAAAAAACTTTTCAGAAAAAACGCCCTGATCTGACAACGTTGCATGGCTGAACTGCCCCTTCGACCGTAACCACGAGATGTAGCGCATTCCTGAATCAACTGGGTGATGGGTGAATTCCATGATGCTGATCAGCTGCTGGAATTGTTGCCGCCAGAGTGCCAGAATTAGCATTTCACCCGGAGGCAGATGGTGTGTCGTATATGTTCTGCCCCTGATTGAAGGACAGATTTTCACTTCGGAGTGGAACTCGAACATGGAAGATATACTTCTCCTGCGGTTTTTTTACATTCAATGGCAAAGACTGTCACTATCGGGTTTCCCGGCAACATTCGTCAACTTCTTTACAGGAACCTAGAAAATACCAAGATGATTCGCAGTTTCACTTTGAATAAAACTTCCCTCAATCGGAGTATCGGTTGTCGGGCATTATTGGTAGCCCTGCTTCTGGCATTTTGTGGGAGCTACTCAGGTTTGGTGAATGCCGAGTTGAAGCCTATTCCTCAGGTTATTCGATCAAACCATGATTTTCCGAAAGTCAAGGCGACCTCATGGATTCTCGCTGACTACCACACAGGGTGGATATTGGGAGGAGAAAATATTGATGATCGGATAGAGCCGGCCAGTTTAACCAAATTGATGACCAGCTATTTGATCTTTGATGCGATCAAAACAGGGAAACTGAATGAACATGACATGGTTTTCATCAGTAACAGGGCTTACAAGGCAGTCGGTTCAAGAATGTACGTTGAGGAAAATTCCCAGGTTTCCGTAATTGACTTACTGAATGGGCTGATCATTCAGTCCGGGAATGACGCCGCAATAGCTCTCGCTGAACATTACGGCGGTTCCGAGGAATCATTTGCAAAGATCATGAATCAAACAGCGGCCGAATTAGGCATGATCAATACCCGCTTTACCAATAGTAGCGGCTTGCCGGATTCTGGACATTACAGCACACTCCGAGATATTACCCTGCTTTCAATGTCCTTGATTCGAAATTTTCCTGATTACTTCAAGTTGTACTCAGAACTTGAATTCACTTACAACAATATCACTCAGCAAAACCGAAACATACTGCTAACCCGGGATAGTCGTGTTGACGGGCTGAAAACCGGGTATACCAAAATAGCAGGATATTGCTTGATTGCCACTGCCAATCAGGAGGGATTCAGATTGATCGCCGGTGTCTTGGGAGCAAACAGTAAGATGAAGCGTGCTGAACAAGCGCACGGACTGATTCGTTATGGGTATTATGCATATGATTCGATTGACCTGTTGAAGAAAAATGCCCACGTTGTAGCTGTGCCTATGCTGATGGGTAAGGAAGACGAGTTTTCGGTTGGTTCTGATAAAGAGATTCGGCTGCCTTATCCCAAAGAGACAAAGCAAAAGCTATCGGCAAGTTTCGAGTTGCCTGAGGAAATGGATGCCCCATTATCCAATGGACAACAAGTAGGATTCATTCAGATTAAATATGACAAGCAACCGGTACTACGCTCATCGCTGCATGTAATTGGAGATTATCCTGAAGGGCCATGGTATAAAAAAACATACGATCTGGCGAAGCACGTGATTCTTGGATGGTTCGATTCACCGGACTAGTGCATCCCAGGCCGGGTAAACCTGCCGGACTAGAAAAAGAATAGGCCGGGGCAAGGAGAGTTTCCCGAAAACATCAGGGCCAATCATTCCCAAAGATCTTCACAAGCAGCAGTCAATTCATGGAAAAACCATTCCTGCGATTTGGGAAGAAGTTGGGGAGTGGCTAGTAAGTTAATAGATTCATCGAAGCTGATGGCGGAACCCGAAGGTAAGTTACTGATGGAGTGGAATCCAGACGGACTGTGATGTATGGCCTTTGCTGTTCATGCCATGTACCGTTTCAGGCAGAAAGGTTGAGCATGAAATGGATATATTTTACATATAATCATGAATATAACTGAATATTATCGAAACTTGTTGAAAGTCGTATCCCGTCAAAGGCAATGCAGGTGAGGGATACTTGATTTGAATTACTGGTCTATCGTTTAAGGTGGCGGGTTGACTTCAACTCCGGACAACGGGAATCATTCATCGCAAAAGCCCTGCGGCAAGAGTATTCGATTCCAAGGCGAACCTGAATTTCCACATATCGTCGAGATAAAGATATTTCTCAAGGCTGCAGAGGATGGAGAAATGCAGGTAAGGTCTTTGCCATGCGAAAAATATCCGGAAGAAGGAATCATGTCGATCACCTACCGGCCCAGTAAAAAGGGCAACTATCATTCATTCAATTACCGGCTATGTATAGCAGGCGAGACCGAGCTCGTTGAACTGTACGATCATCTGGGTGCACGGGAGCAGGTGCTCTACCTATTGTAGTTTCTCCAATGACAGTGAATCAGCCATTGATTATCAGGTATCTGGGGTCTGTTGATTACCTGCAGGCCGAGCGTGCAATGAAGCGGTTTACCCAAAAGCGGACGATGGAAATTACGGATGAAGTGTGGCTGCTTCAACACAACCCGGTATATACCACAGGAGTCCGGGATGTCGCTGAACCAAGACGGGATGCGGAATCTATCCCGATCATGAAAACGGATCGTGGTGGAGAAATGACCTATCACGGTCCAGGACAGTTAATAGCCTATTTTCTCCTGAACATCCGCAAGCGTCGTTTGGGGCCGAGATTGCTGGTAAATCAGCTGGAAGAACTGACGATTGATTTTCTTGCCAGTTATGGAGTTACCGCCAATCGTAGGGAAGGAGCGCCCGGAGTGTATGTTGACGGCAGGAAAATTGCCTCTCTGGGACTCCATACAACAGCAACCTACTGTTATCACGGAATCAGTATCAACATCACAATGGATTTACGACCCTTTGAATATATCGAGGTTTGCGGTATTCCAGGCCTTGAAATGACTCAGTTATCGAATCTTGTGGATGGGGTCACTATTGAAGACGCTTCGAATAGGCTTGAGAAATATATCCTCAAGCAGTTTTCAGGATAATCGGTTCATGTGAGTAAATTAGCCATTTCCCGTGCTTTTTCCAGCCGCTCGATATTCCCGACATCAACCCAGATTCCTTCATAGACTTCGCCAGAAACCCTGCCATCCTTGACTAGAGCACGAAGTACATCACCCAGATCAACCGATGTGTATTTCGAATCCCTGAACAGCTTGGTTCGGTATATTCCAATCCCGGAAAATGTGAGGCCAACCTTTCGCCCGACACGAGGTGCCAGAACTCCATCGTGAAACAGAAAATCACCCTTTGAGCGATGAGTGGGATTGGGGACAAGAACCAGATGTGCGTCATAGCCATCACCCAGTTCCAGTGTTTGCGGGCGGCAGTTAGTAAACAGGTCTCCACTCATCACGAGTACGGTGTCGCTGGTGAATTTGTCGACACATTTTCGTATTCCTTCTGCCGTGCCTATAGGGCCTGATTCCTCAACGGATAAATCAATATCAAGTCCGTTATGACTGTTGTTTTTTACATATTCATCGATCTGTTCATGAAGATGCGAGATGTTTATCACTACCTTTTCGAATCCCAGTTCGGTCAACATGGACAAGTGATAGTCAAGCATGCTGTGCCCACCAACTTTCAGCAAGGGTTTCGGGGTTTTTTCCGTCAAGGGAAGCATTCTCGTTCCTTGGCCCGCAGCAAGTATCATCGCATCCATTGTGTTTCGTAAATTTCCGTAGATGTAGAATTGTCAAGGGATAGATTATATATCGGTCAATGAAGGATAGAGAATTTTTAATCATGTTCCAGGTTTTTCACTCAATCCCGAATCGCATGCAGAAAAACCACTCTCGGCATATAGATTGCCTTCAACGTGCAACATATAATGCAAGCCAATGCAATATGGATTGTGCCGGCCGTCATCAGTTCAATGAATTCAATATTTTTTCGTGGGATATTTATGGCGGCCATATCATTGGCCTGTATTCCAGCATTGCCATCGGACTTGAACATAGCACTTCCAGATGGTAGCTCCCATGGGGGACCATGGTCCTGCGATTTGCAAACGGCGGGCTTTAGTCCAGCCGTTTTACAAGACCTTGAAAGAATTTCCTTTGCACGTCGTTCAGTCGATCAATTTCACGGAAATGGGTCGGTTTCCATTGAGGCTGACAACATTCGATCTGACGGCAAGGGTAACTGGTTGATGATTGGTAATGTACATGCCAGAAATGCACAAGATGGCGTCTTTGCTGACCGAGCCGAATTTAATGAAGTCACACGCATTGCCCGGTTTTTTGGCAATGTACTGTTCTACACCAAGGATGGTCATCCCCTGTCTGCCGAAAACATGCAGATTGATATTGACATGTTCAAGGGCGCAATGACGGATAATGCCCAGATTCACATTGTCGAGAAGACGCCATCAATCCCGAAGCAGGACCATTCAATTTCAGGATTCAGCAGTTCGTTGCTTTCCAGCAACCAGGATGATCAATCACGCCGGAGTCAATCGAACAGCAATTACCGGTTTTCGGCAAAGGCAGTCGCAGATACCATTGAAGTCAATGGCGAGAACCATCATGTCATCCATAATGCAACTATGACCACATGTCCTGGTGAGAATCCCGATGTGGAGTTCACGGCAAGTGAAGTAAGGCTTGATCATGAGCGCGGACAGGGCAGGGCAGAGAACCTGGTTGTCCGGTTCAGGAATGTGCCCATTTTCTTTTTCCCGAAAGTGTTCTTCCCGATAACCAACGAACGGATGACCGGGTTTTTGTTTCCCCGAGCGGGGTACCAGGGACGATCCGGTCTTATTCTGTCTTTCCCGTATTATCTGAATCTACACCCTCAGTACGACATGACAGTCACACCGAGCGTCATCAGTAAACGTGGACTGCAAATACATGGCGAAACCCGTTATGTCACCAAAAATTCCAAAGGGGTTTTTCTGGGCGAGATCCTGCCTGATGATGATATTTACAAGGACGATCGTTATGCACTTTCATATCGTCACCAGCAATCGTATTCTGACAGCGTCAGGTTGGCAGTTGATTTGGAGAAGGTTTCCGATTCGGAATATCGATCCGATTTTGCTGACAATATTGATTCAAGGGCTTCGGTTTTTTTGAGGCAAAGAGTCAGCCTTGCTTTCAATAATCAATATATACGGGTGAACACCAGAGCGATGCGGCATGAAGTTATCAGTAGTCATTTCCGGGAGAGTGCCCAGCCATATGACTTGCTTCCCGAATTCCGGCTACAGCTCCAAAACCAGGATATTTCGATTTTCGAGTTCGGTGCCAGGACAGAATTGACGCGCTATCGTCATGCAGTAAACTCAATCGATGGGTCCCGCTTCCGATTCATTCCGCATTTATCTCTGCCGATCAGGAAGGTCTACGGATTCCTGGAGCCAAAATTCGCACTGCACTCGATACGTTACGAGTTAAGAGACACAAATAGGGACAGGTATCGGGTCCATGAAAGCATCCCGGTCTGGAGTATCGACTCTGGGCTATATTTTGAAAGGAATATCACTCTTGGCGGGAAAGAGCATTTGCAAACCCTTGAACCCCGATTGTTTTACCTGAATATTCCTGCAATAGACAAACAAGATGAGTTTCCGAAATTTGATAGTGGTATTGGCAATGGCAATACCTTCCATCACTACTTCAGGGAAAACCGGTTTTTTGGAGGTGACAGGGTAGGGGATACTCGTCAAGTTACAGCGGGGTTGACGAGCCGTTTCATCGACCAGGGTTCTGGAAGTCAAACAGGGAAAATTAGTGTAGGACAGGTTTACTATTTCAAGGACCGTAAAATTGGCGAGAGTGCAAAGACGCCGACCGAGAAAAATGATTCTTCAGATTTGCTGTTAGAATTTGATGGTGCCCTGAATAAAAAATGGGGTATTAGTGGCTTTACTAGCTGGTCTGATAAACTGGGGAAATTCTCATATATTTCATTACTGTCAAGATATGAGGTCAGTAACAGAACCAGTAGTGAAGCAGGTTATATTCGGGATTCAGATCAGAGAGAATATCTCAAGCTTGATCATAATTCGAAATTTTCCAGCAATTGGCTGTATCGAATCAGAACGCATTACTCGATTCCTGATGATCGACTTCAATTTGCGGAAATCAGCGGCACATACCTGAATTGCTGTTGGTCATTTGGGGTAAATTTTCAACGTTATCAAAACGACAGAAAAATGGATAATCGGGTTATGATTTCATTTGGCCTCAAAGGTCTCGGTGGAAATTAGGGTGGAAACCAAAAAAACGGAATATACGGTCATATGCGAAAACTAGTTGTCTGCATAATCTGTATTCTCAGCAGTTGCTGGATTACGGTTACTGCATTGAGTTCCAGTCTGGACAGAGTGATTGCCATCGTCAATGACGACGCAATTACGTTCTCGGATTATGTATCCTATTTCAATCTTAAACAGCTTGAAACTGGCGAGACAGTCATTTCAGGAGGACAACTTCCCATGATTGACGAGAACCAACTCGAATCACTCGTTGATCAAAAGCTTCAGATTCAGGAGGCTTTGCGAAGGGGACTTAGCGTGTCTGAAAGCGAGTTGGAAATTGCGATAGGAAACATAAGTCGACAAAACGAGGTTACTGAGGAGCAGTTGCTGAAAAGATTGACCGAGAACAACATAACGGAAGCAGAATTCAGGCGATCAATGAGCGAGCAAATTCTTATCCAGAAGGTTGTAAACGGTCAGGTTGCCCGATTCGTTCGGGTTAATGACCAGGAAATAGATCAGCTTGTAAAATCCTACCCTGACTTATTTGAAGTGAATGCGTCCTATGAATTATCCCACTTGCGGATTGCCATTGGGGATTTGGATGCCGAGCAGACCAGTGTCCGGCGAGAATACCTTGATTTGGTCAGGGACAGGATATTGGCGGGACAGAAACTGGAGGATGCAATGTCTACGCTGAACCTTGATGATCTGGACTTTGATTATCTGGGGTGGAGGAACCAGTCCCTGATTCCGGATCAGATTGTTGCTGAAATAGTAAGGGCTGGGGCTGAACCCGTCACCAGTGTTATGGAGATATCGAATACCCTGCATTTGTTCCTGATTCACGCAAGAAGGGGCCATGAAATAGTCGTGACCCAAAAGCAAATACGGCAGATTCTGATTGATCCGAATCGAAAGTCCATCACCAAAGCCGAGGCACTGGAGCTTGCCCGGGAAATTCGTTCAAAAATTCAGTCCGGAGAAGATTTTGCTGGCCTCGCACGGAAGTTTTCGGATGACCTTAATTCTTCAGCCAATGGAGGGGATGTAGGCTGGGTAAATCCAGACGACTTGGGATCTGAGCTTGCACAGGTTGTATCAAACCTGGGGGTTAATGAACTGAGTGAGCCGGTTTCTACCTTATTTGGGTATTTTCTGGTGGAAGTACTGGAAACAAGGGATCAGAATATACTTCAAGATGTCATTCGATCTCGGGCACGTGATATGATATTCGAGAGGAAAGTCAATTCACGGTTTAATTCGTGGATATCCAGAATCAGGGGTGAATCCTATATTGAGTTTGTAGGGGTGAACTGATGTCTATTCAGGATAGAATTTCCAGAATAGCACGTGGCATTGAAGAATCTCTGCCGACAGGACTGGCAAAAGATTTCAAGTCAAATATTGAGGCAGTAGTTCGCAGTAATCTGGAGGGGCTGGATTTGGTCACGGTAGAGCAGCTTACGGTACAAAAACGAATCCTGGAACGTGCAGTCAAACGAATTGATGAGCTCGAGGGGCGAATTGCAGAGCTGGAATCTGGGGTTTGCTCAAATGATTCCATGAGTGGATCGAACAAGTCATCCGGAGCGAGTTGAATTTCGATCAAATGTTACTATCTCAATAGATGCCGGCTTCGAGCCCGGCCGACATGATGGTCCCAAGTTCAGTACATTGGCTAACAAACTCATCACGAAAATCCCCCTTAAGTACAAGAGGGGGTTGAATAAGCTTCCATTTGAGTCCCGACAAGATTCGTTCAACACTGGTTTTTGCACCTTGACCGTCCAGTCCTCCCTTTATATAGAGAGCAACCGGCTTACTTTCGGTTTCAGTGAGACATGGATAATAGATTCTTTCAAGAAAATCCTTGATTGCTCCGCTCATGTATCCAAAATTCTCGGTAGTTCCGATAATCACACCATCACACCATAGAACATCGTGATGATCTGCATGCCATGGTTCCCTGCATCGGGTTTCGATATTTTCAAGACTTTCGTGCTGACAACCTTCGTGGACCGCCTGTTGCAGGCGGCGCGTATTCGGGGAAGGGCAGTTTGCAACAATCAGTACCTTGGGCATGACAGATTTTGACAGGTAGGGAAAAGGCCAGCAGGACCGTGAACGATATCAGGCGGATAAGTTTTATTGCTCAATGAATCACCGGCATCGCCAGTAAACAGATGGTCAGCATGGTAATTTACCATGACTTCAGGTCAGTAATCCGACAGAATCAGGAAAACCGAGACAATCTTATCGATACATTTTCTTTTTAATAGTAAAAAATTAACAATAAGATAAAACATATTTTTAATAAAGTATATTATATATAAATTAATATTTATAAAGGGCGTTGATCCGGTTCCTTGATGTTGATTGACACGGATGCAAACTATCGGACAACTTGTTTTACGTAATAAAGGATTATTCTTTCCCGACTCCATTCAATTGAAACCAAAGACAGGCAGAATATGGGTGGTATTGGCCGCTATTATTGCCAATGCCCTGATTGCTGTAACGAAGGCGGTCGCCTCGGCAGTAACTGGCAGTGCTGCCATGCTCAGCGAGGCCGTACACTCCATTGTTGACACCAGCAATCAGATTTTGGTGCTCTGGGGTCTCAAGCGGTCTTCGCGTCCAGCTGATGACAAGCACCCGTTTGGGTATGGCATGGAGCTGTATTTCTGGACCTTTGTAGTGGCAATTTTGATATTTGCGATTGGCGCAGGTGTTTCATTGTATGCGGGAATCAGTAAGATCAGGGATCCGCATGAGCTTTCCGACTTGCATATTAACTACTTTGTGTTGGGTTTTGCGCTGATTTTCGAGGCGAGTGCCTGGACTGTGGCTTTCCGGGAGTTTCGAAAAAAAAAGGGGAACATGGGCTATTTCAAGGCTTTCAAGTCAAGCAAGGACCCAGCGGTATTCACTGTCCTGTTTGAAGACAGCGCGGCGATTCTGGGGCTTGCTGCGGCGTTTATTGGGCTGTTGCTCACTCAATTGACCGGAAACCCCATTTATGATGCCGCTGCATCAATTGCAATCGCAATAATCCTAGGTTGTGCCGCTGCATTGCTTGCATTTGAAACAAAGGGGTTGCTGATCGGAGAATCTGCGAGTTCCGAAGTCATCGCTGGCATACGAAAGCTGGTACTCAGAGAATCCAACATTCTCACAATCAATGAAATCTTGACCATGCATCTAGGGCCGGAAGATATTCTTCTCAACATCAGCATTGACTTTCATGACACGATCAGTGCAGGCGCTGTAGAGAGAACCATATCGAGACTGGAGAACCAGATAAAGGAAGAGTATCCCGAAGTTGCCAGGATTTTCATCGAGGCCCAGAACTGGCGAGCGCACGAAGAGAGTGCAAACGGCATAGAATGACCGGCAAGCCTGCATCAGCCATTACTTCGCATAATGTATATTATGTAAAGTAATAAAATCATGTGGCCATGCTACGGTCTTTTTGATCAGGCATGGTCTGACGGCTACTCCTGTTCTCTCCCGTTTCTTGCGCTTGGAGAACGTATTTTGCGGTGCATTCCATGACAGGGTGATATGACTTTTGTCATGTAAAGGGTCCTTCAATAACTTCAGGTTGACAGAGAGATAGTGAAATACAAATTTAATCTGCCACAATCTGATTCGTGAATATAATGAAAATTCTGGCATCAAGTCTCTAGCACTGCTTCGCATTGTTCAGTCCAATGAATTCATCTCATACCGATCCGCTGAATAAGTATCTGTATTCCAGTGCTTTTTATATTCAATCTGCGAATTGTTATCGCCTCATATTGGAGTGGATTGCCAGTGCAGACCCAGAGCAGCGAGATGCCCTTCTTGGTATGATTCAACATTCATGGCTTCAGACAACCATAAATGCCTACTCTTCTACCCTGTCACGGATGGGCTTGACCAATACCACTACAATGCAGGGCAACGATTTGATTAATTTGGTCAGATTGACACAGATACTGAACCGTATCGCACCACAAATCATTGATGAAGTCGTTGATCGAGTATCCAAACACGTTGATGATACTTTGATGTTCCAGGACTTTTTTGATATCTGGATCAAGACCTGCATCAAGGCTCATGTCGAGCTGATCAATTCCGAGGAATTTGTTGACTGTATTTCAGACCTCATCAATCTATCAATAAAGACATCCGTCGAAACTATGAAGGTCGCGGAATCCAAGAATGGATGAAGATGCTGACAAGTCAAATATCGAAGCAGAAATCGATGCTTTCAGGGAAAAGTACAAACTGCTTGTCGAAAATTTTCAGAACCTGAAAACCGGCCAGGGCTGGCATACCCCCAATAATGTCTCTTTTGCCCATGAAGGTATGCTGGTTCGTGAATTTCATGGTCCGTCCGGCAATCGACCTAATCCAGTCCTGATTGTATATTCCCACGTTAATCTACCTTATATAACTGATTTGACCTCACAACATTCTCTTGTTTGCCGATTAATCGAATCTGGGCACAAGGTCTTTTTGATCGAATGGAGTGAGGTGAATAGCGAGGCGAGAACCCGAGATTTATCTGTCTATCTCCATGATTACCTGGATAAGTCGATTGACTTCATTCTTGGAAAATATGGGGTAGAGAAACTGGACCTGATTGGAATTTGCCAGGGCGGTACTTTTTGCTTGTGTTATGCAAGTATTCACCCTGAAAAAATACGCAGTCTGGTGACTATGGTCACACCGGTCGATTTCCAGGCTGGCGAGAGCATAATCTGGAAATGGGCAAGAAAGATTGATTTCCCGCAACTGGAAAAAATACCGGTAAACATACCGGGTAGCATGATCACCCTATTTTTTCAATCGCTCCGTCCTTTTGATGAGGTGATGAGAAGTATTCAGGTCATTCAGAATCCCGAATCACTGAAAAACCTGAACTTGACTGCATTGATTGATCAGTGGGTCTTTGAGTGTCCAGACCAGCCGGGCATGGCGTTTGCCCAGTTCATGCACCAGTTCTATCAGAAAAACAAGCTGGTTCGCGGTGAGTTCAAGATTGGCGAGCATCTCATTAATCTGGGCAATATTGATTGTCCGGTATTGAATCTATACGCAACATCCGATCATTTGGTACCTCCGGAATCCGCCAGTGTGTTGAAGAGGTACATTCACCGGAAAAGATATAGTGAAATGACATACGATGGAGGCCATATCGGACTAATGGTTGGTACCAAAGCTCACCAGACCATACTTCCCCAAATGGCAGAATGGCTGGTGAATGCCCATAAGTAATGAGCAGTACCTACTTCTACCATGACCGCCCTACCCCCTTGATCAGTACATATGCTGACCTCCATTGATATCAATGGTCGAACCAGTAATAAACCCTGCATCATCGCTGACCAGAAACAGCACCCCACGCGCAATGTCTTCCGGATTACCCAATCGACCAACTGGAATGGTAGAAATGATTTTTTCCAGTACTTTTTCAGGGACCGCGCGCACCATATCCGTTAATACATAACCGGGAGCGATAGCGTTGACGGTAATCCCCACCTTGGCACCTTCCTGTGCCAGGGCCTTTGTGAATCCGTGGATACCCGACTTCGCTGCAGCGTAGTTTACCTGCCCATATTGTCCGGCCTGACCGTTTATGGAACCAATGTTCACAATTCGGCCAAACTGTCGTTCCCGCATTCCTTCAATAACAGACCGACTCATATTGAAACAGGATGACAGATTGGTCTTGATGACATCGTTCCACTGGTCATAATCCATTCTGTGCATGGTTCCGTCACGAGTAATGCCGGCATTGTTGACCAAAATGGATACTGGCCCTAGATCTTCTTCTATCTGTTTGACTGCTGCCTGACAGGCATCGAAGTCCGAGACATCAAACCTATAGGTTGAAATGCCTGTACTGTCAGAAAATTTCCTTGCTGACTCATCATTGCCGACATAGGTAGCTGCGACTGCATGTCCAGCTTCCTTGAGAGCTACGCTAATCGCTTCTCCAATACCTCGAATTCCCCCTGTTACAATTGCTACTGTACTCACTATCTAGTCCTCACTATTGTTCATTGCTTCTTAATCTGGTTCCTGATCGATTCGAACCCGAACGTAAGTGCCGGGCGCATCTTCAATAATATCAAGCTTACCGTCTCCCGGAACTCTGCAAGGTACTTTTTCCCCGCACTTCCCAGAAATCCAGTCCTGCCATTCAGGCCACCAGGAACCTTCATTCACCTTGGCGTTTCCAACCCATTTCTCCAGATCAGCGGGAGGATTATCGGTTGTGCGATAATTGTGTTTGCCGGCGGCGGGCGGGTTAATGATTCCAGCAATATGACCGGACCCACTCAGAATGAATTTGACTGGTCCGGAGACTAGTTGGGTACCTGCATAAGTAGATTCCCAGGGAGCAATATGGTCTTCGACAGCCGATACAAAACAACTCGGAATATCAATTCTTGACAGATCGATGCCTATGCCATCAATGCTGACTCCATCTGGCTCCTTCAGCTTGTTGTCGACATAAAAATTCTTGATATACCAAGTGTGCATGCCTGCCGGCATTCTGGTTGAATCCGAATTCCAGTAAAGCAGGTCAAATGCCTTGGGGCTCTTACCCAGCAAATAGTTGTTCACGTAAAACGACCAGATGAGGTCATTGGCGCGCAACATATTGAAGACGCCAGCCATGTAGTCTCCTTCCAGATACCCCTTTTCGCTCATTTTTTTCTTCAGGCTCTCGAGTTGCTCCTCATCGGTAAAAACTCCAAGTTCACCGGGTTCAGAGTAATCCAGCATTGTGGTCAGGAACGTGGATGTATTGATTCCTTCATCTCCTTTTGACCTCAGATAAGCAAGGGCAGTTGCAAGCAATGCGCCACCAATACAGTAACCAATGACATTGACCTTGTCTTCGCCGGTGGCCTGCTTCACCGCATCAAGAGCGACTACCAACCCATCAAGGATATAGTGATCAAACTGGACATCATGGCAGGTCTCATCAGGATTTACCCAGGACATCACGAATACTGTATGACCTTGGCCAGTCAGCCACTTGATAAAGGAGTTTTCCGGCTGGAGATCCAGTACATAGTATTTGTTTATCCATGGTGGAACGAGCAGCAAAGGTATGCTGTTAACGGTTTTTGTGCTCGGTTCATATTGCAGCAGCTCGAACATTCGATTGCGAAAAACTACCTTTCCGGATGAAACAGCGATATTTTTTCCCAGCTCAAAAGCATCTGTATCGGTCATACTGATTTTGAGTGTGCCATTACCCTTTCTTAAGTCAGACATCATGTTCTGAAACCCATTGAGTAAGTTTTCACCCTTGGTTTCAACTGCTTTCTCAATAACTTCCGGGTTGGTCAAGGCAAAGTTGGTTGGAGATAGACTGTCGATGTACTGCTCGGTGAAAAAAGCCATTTTCCTGGCCGTCTGCTCATCAATGCCCTCGGTATTTGAGGCAAGGTCCCGGAAGCATTTTGAACTGAGCAAATAGGATTGCTTGATCGCATTGAAGATTGGTTGTTCTTCCCAGGCTTGATGGCGAAACCTTCGATCCCCCCTCTCTTCCTGAATAACCGGTTCTGAATCGATCCCCATCATCTGCATGGCAGTCTGTTGATAGAGTTTCATGGTGTCCTGCCAGTAGTTGATGCCGGTTTCAATCATTTTTTCCGGGTTTTTCAGCATTGCGTCATACCATTGCTGCCAGGCTTCAACCAGGTTGAATGGGTCAATATTGGCAATTCCATATTCCGAGGCGGCCTCTTTCATCAGTTTCTCTAACTGTTCCATTTTCTCTTTGTATTCTTCGCTGGCAATACTGGTCTTGGTATTCATATTGGCACCCTGTTACGGACTGTTATAATAATTTGAATCCCGGGATTCAGCTGTTCTGGCAAGGATCATCCCGTCATTATATGCCATTATTGTGCATCGCACACAAAATCAGTGCTGTCCTGGAGAATCTCGGGATTCATGATTCGGTGCAAAGCATATTATCTGGTGTCCTGATCTACAGGCATCATCGATCTATCTTGTCTTCAACAGATTTCAGGATACCTCGCAGTATATTTACTTCTTCCCGAGTGAGCTGAGAACGATTAAACAGCCTTTTCAGTTTACGCATCAATAGCGATGAGCGCCCATCTATAAATTCAGTCATATTTAATGCCTTCTCCAGATGTGTCATGAATCCATTGACCTGTTCCCTGTTCGCGAGGTCTTCCCGCTCTTCCTTCCCGAACGAATTTTCGGAATTCATGAGCGCCTTTCGGAATTCATGGCAGAGAATTGTTGCTGCCGAGGCCAGATTCATGGATGGGAATCTCTCGTCAACATCAATCCTGATCATGTAGTTGCATAAATCGAGTTCGGCGTTTCCGAGTCCGTTGCGTTCCCTGCCGAAAACAATAGCCAACCGGGCATTCTGGCTGACGGCCTTCTCCATTGCCTGATCGGGTAAAAGCGTAGGCCAGCTGATTGACCTTTTTCTGGAAGTCGTTGCAAGCACCAGTGTACAGTCTTCAACAGCCTTCTCCAGCGTTGGATAATGTTCCGATTCTAGCAATACCCTCCCTGCACCACTGGCACGACGCAAGGCATCTGAATTCACTATATCTGGTGCATTGACCAACGCCATGTTGTTGATTCCCATGTTTGTCATGGAACGGGCGACTCCACCAACATTGCCGGGTTCCGAAGGTTCAACCAGAACGATTCGGATATAATTGGACATCTTCATGATATATCGTAATTCGGTGAAATGACTGACGGTTTATTGCCTGCTAGCCGGATTTCTCCAATGCTCTTTCAGGAAAATTATATTGGACCCTCTGCTCAATATCGGGATAAAGGCCGCTGTTTCAGCCGGAAAAGTGTTGACCCAGTCCCTCAATTCACTTGACCGCCTCCATGTAACTCCAAAAGGTCGTCATGACTTTGTGAGCGAGGCCGATCAAATGTCCGAAGAAATCATTATCGAGATTGTGCGCAAACACTATCCCGAGCATGACATCATTACCGAAGAATCGGGTATACATGTGGGTTCGGGTAATGACGGGGATCAATTCGAATGGATCATTGATCCACTGGATGGAACCATGAATTATCTGCACAACCATCCCGACTTTACGGTTTCAATTGCTGTCACAAAAAACAATGTTCTTGAGCATGGCATTATATTCGATCCCATCCGCAACGACTTGTACACTGCCAGCCGTAATCGTGGAGCACAATTAAACGGGAAGCGGATACACGTAACACATGCTAGGAATCTCAAGCGGTCTACGATTGCCGTGGGTACACCTCATCCCGACTACGACTACAGGGATTACTGGCTTGATAATGTTTCCGAAATTATCAAGGGAGTGGGCACAGTTCGAGTTACCGGATCAGCAGCACTTGATCTGGCACATGTTGCTACCGGTAGAACCGATGGTTTTTTCCAGCCCTCGCTGAAAGTATGGGATATTGCTGCGGGCAGCTTGCTAGTCCGGGAAGCCAAGGGGCTTGTGGCCGACTGGAGCGGCAATCAAGACCATCTCGAAAATGGATATGTTCTGGCCTCAGGAACCGGTATTTTCAGTCAACTTCTGGGATTGACCCAGTCCGTTTACGGGGATATTGCGACGACAAGTCCCACAGATATAACTGGATGACTATTCCAGTCGGCAACATCTTGCTTCATAGTCCACGCCAATTCAAAATTCAGGATAATCGAATATCTCGGAACCCACCAATGATCCTTCTGTAAACGACATGAACATGGAATCTGAATCTATACGTTGAATTGGTATCGCTTTATGGAACAGGAGTCTCTTATCAAGCCAACACCGGGAGAGCTCAGCAAGTCTGAACTGTCGGGGCATACGCCCATGATAAAGCAGTATCTCGCAATCAAGAAGGAATATCCCGATACGATTCTGTTCTATCAAATGGGCGATTTTTACGAGATGTTTTTTGAAGATGCCCAGGAAGCATCAAAACTGCTCGATATCACCCTGACATCGCGCAGTCAATCCGGGGGTTCAGAAGTTCCAATGGCTGGTGTTCCTATTCACTCGGTTGAGCAATATCTTGAGCGCCTGATAGGTCTGAACCTGTCTGTCGCAATTTGCGATCAGGTGGGAGACCCGGCAAATTCCAAAGGCCCGGTTGAGCGTAAGGTTGTTCGAGTCGTAACTCCAGGCACCTTGATTGAGGAAACACTGCTTAACGATCGACAGGAAAACATAACCGCCTCTGTTTTTGAATTGAACGATCGTTACGGAATCGCCACTCTTGAAATATCAAGCGGGAGATTCGTAGGCTATGAGGTCAGTACCCGGGAACTGCTGCTCAGCTCAATTCGTCGAATCAGTCCGGCAGAAATGGTCATCAGCGATAATCAAAATCCGTTTGAAGACGATACTGCTGCACGACAAGTCCCTTCTTGGTATTTTGACTCATCCCGCACCGAAAACGTTCTTTGCGAGTTGTTTGAAACAAGGTTTCTTGATGCATTTGATTGCCCGGAGTTCCCGGTTGCAACCCGTGCGGCAGGTGCCCTGATTCTTTACATCCAGGACTTGCATGGCAATCAGTTGCCGCATGTCACCGGCATCGAATTCAAGCGGCAAAGCAGTTTTTTGAACATGGACGAGGTGACCCGGAGAAATCTGGAAATCGAAGTTGGACACGATGGCACTTCCCATAACAGTCTGGTCCGCATTTTCGATGACTGTGGAACTGCAATGGGTGCCAGAATGCTTCGAAGATGGTTCAATGCACCAATCACGGATCGAACGGAACTTGTCTCTCGACACGATGCAATCGACTGGTTGCTGGAAATACCTCAGCTTGAAAAAATCAGGACCCTGTTGAAGTCGATTGTGGACATGGAGCGAATACTCGCCAGGGTTTCCATGAAGACAGCTCGACCGCGTGATCTGCTGGGACTCCGCAACTCTCTCGAAATCCTGCCGGAGATCAACCAGCTCATCGAGCATTGCCCTGCGCCATTGATTCAATCATTACAGGGCAATCTGACACCCCGGCATGAAGTGCATGATCTTCTCAAATCGGCGATCAAGGACGATCCCCCGAACATTATTCGTGATGGCGGTGTTTTAAGGGATGACTACGACCAGGAACTCGGCGAGCTAAGACACCTGCAACAGGAATCCGGTGATCACCTGATTGCGATGGAAGTTCACGAACGAAAATCTACAGGGATTTCAAATCTGCGGATTCGTTATAACCGGGTTCATGGATATTACATCGAAATTCCACGATCGCAGGAAGGCATGGTACCCGAACACTACATACGACGACAGACGATCAAGAATGCAGAACGCTTCGTAACGGAAGAACTCAAGGAGTTTGAGGAAAGAATACTGGGTGCAAAGGGCAAGGCATTGATTCGTGAAAAGTACTTGTATGACCAGATTCTTGAAAGCCTACAGCCACATATCAAGGCAATCATGCAGTGTGCACGCGCTCTGGCCTGTCTGGACCTGCTTGGAAATTTTGCCTCGAAAGCCCAGACACTCGACTTATGCCGCCCGGAGCTGGTGGAAAAATCCAGTATTGAAATTATCAACGGACGTCATCCTGTGGTCGAGCAAACGCTGATCCGGAAGGATTTCATTAGCAACACGACTCTGCTTGACGACAACACTCGAATGCAGCTGATTACGGGGCCGAACATGGGCGGCAAAAGCACCTATATGCGGCAGGTCGCGATTGTTGCCCTGTTGGCATATACCGGATGTTATGTCCCGGCCAATTCTGCCAGAATCGGATATATCGACCGGATATTCACGCGAATCGGGGCCGCAGATGATCTGGCAGGTGGCCGATCAACGTTTATGGTCGAAATGACGGAAATGGCCGGTATTTTGAGAAATGCATCGCAAAATAGCCTCGTGATTGTTGATGAAATTGGACGTGGAACCAGTACCTTTGATGGCCTGGCCTTGGCGTGGGCCTGTGCCAGAGAACTGGCGATGAAGGTCAAGTCACTGACCTTGTTTTCCACGCACTACTTTGAATTGACCACTCTTGAAAATGAATTGCCCTGTCTTGTCAATGTTCATCTTGATGCGGTGGAACACGGTGAAAACATCATCTTCATGTACAAGGTCAAATTGGGTTCGGCCTCAAAAAGCTATGGACTGCAGGTAGCCCGGCTGGCCGGGATTCCCAGTCGTGTCATTGCGGCCTCCAGTTCAAAATTGTCATCCATGGAAAGAATACAGGTACAAGAAAAAGACAGTTCAGGCAGTCAGAACAACGACGAACCAGATCAAACCCCTGAAGAGATGGAGATAGTCTCAATAATCAAGTCTATCGATGTAGATAATCTGACCCCGCGAGAGGCACTTGATGTGATCTATGAGCTACGCAAAAATCTTGCGGTGTGAGCAAACAATGGTTAAAATCAGCGCCTGACTTGCCGTATCGGGCAACATTACCCTGATTGTTTGAATTGACCTGTTCGGAGTATCCTGAATATGACTTATGTGGTGGCCGAATCCTGCATCCGTTGCAAGCTGACTGACTGTGTTGAGGTTTGTCCTGTGGACTGCTTTCATGAAGGACCGAATTATCTGGTCATTGACCCTGAAGAGTGTATCGATTGCAGCTTGTGCGAACCCGAATGTCCAGTCAATGCCATTTTTGCCGAAGACGACCTGCCCAAGGAGCAAGCACATTTTCTTGAATTGAATGCAGAGCTCAGTCAGGTCTGGCCGGTCATCTCCGAGATGAAGGATCCACCGGAAGATGCGGATGACTGGCGAGAAGTCAAGGACAAGCTTCAGTATCTTGAGCGATAGTCGCTACGCCAGTCAACCAGGGCATGGTTTTCACACCCAATGAATAGTGCCGCTTCAACCACGGTTCATCTCTCTGACTACACTCCTCCGTCTTTCATTATTGAGCAGTCCCGACTTGTTTTTCGGTTGGGGTTTGATTCAACCCGGGTTGAAGCGACTCACCAAATCCAGCGAAACTCCGGAGCTACAGACCCTCTAGAGCTGAATTACGATCAACTCGAAATAGCCAGCATCAAAATTGATGACCACGAAGTAGACAGCAGCAATGTTGAGGCGAAAGACAAGTTGCTGATGATCCGGAATGTCCCGGACCGGTTTCAACTGACCACCGCCTGTCGAATCTTCCCGCAGGCAAATACTGCACTGGAAGGATTGTATAAATCGCGCAATATTCTCTGCACACAATGCGAGGCAGAGGGTTTTCGGCGGATTACTCCCTCCATTGACCGTCCCGATGTGCTGACACGCTATCAGGTTCGTATTGAAGCAGCAAAAAACGAATTTCCGGTCCTGCTGTGCAATGGCAACCTGACCGATCAGGGTGAACTTGATCAGGGCTGGCATTATGCCGAGTGGGAAGACCCGTTTCCCAAGCCAACTTACTTGTTTGCCCTGGTTGCGGGGCCGCTAAATTGTCTGGAAGATGACTTTACCACCATGAGTGGCCGCGAGGTCAAATTGCGGTTTTATGTGGAAGGTGATGACGTTGATCAATGTCACCATGCCATGCAGTCGCTCAAACAGGCAATGCGATGGGATGAACAGGAATGGAATCGGGAATATGACTTGGACTTATACAATGTGGTTGCCGTACGCGACTTCAATATGGGTGCGATGGAAAACAAGAGCCTGAATGTTTTCAATACCACCTATGTACTCGCTAATCATGCGTTTGCAACCGATTTCAATTTTCAACTGGTCAGGGACATTATCGGGCATGAGTATTTCCACAACTGGTCCGGGAATCGGGTCACATTACGGGACTGGTTCCAATTGAGCCTGAAAGAAGGATTTACAGTCTTTCGTGAACAGGAGTTCAGCGCTGACATGAGCTCCCGAGGGGTACGTAGAATTGATGCCGTAGCCGGCCTGAGGAACCACCAGTTCAGCGAGGATGCCGGTGCCATGGCCCACCCCGTACAACCTCAGTCCTATCAGCAAATCGACAACTTCTATACTGCTACCGTCTATGAGAAAGGGGCCGAAGTTGTACGCATGCTTCAGACACTGGTCGGACATGACACATTTCGGCAAGGCGTTGACCTGTACTTTGAGATGCATGACGGCAAGGCAGTAACAATCAATGAATTCGCTAATGCCATTGAAACAACTAGCGGGCATGATTTATCACAGTTCATGCTCTGGTACAGCCAGGCCGGCACCCCGGTCGTGCGGGCAGAATATCAGTATTTGTCGTCTGAGTCTGCCCTGGAACTCACGCTTGCACAAAGTTGTCCGATAACCGCTGATGGGTTCGAGAAAAAGCCCTTCATGATTCCGGTCAAAACGGCGCTGTTTAACGAAGACGGGGAAAAAGAATATATCGGTCCCGAGGGTTCGGAAATTGTCCTGGTCCTGAAAGAGCCATGGCAAACCTTTCGGTTCGAAAACATTTCAAAACCGGTCGTTCCATCGTTATTGAGAGGCTTCAGTGCCCCTGTAGAGATGCGGACAAGCCTGTCTGAACAGCAACTGGCCTTACTGCTGAACCACGATGACGATCCGTTTGTGCGTTGGGATTCGGGCCAGCAATTATTTGTCAGTCAGCTTCTTAGTGACATTGCTGTCATACAAGGCGGACACCAGCCGGGAGACAGATTATTCCTGCATGAAAGGGTACGGGAATTAATCCGAAACAGGGATATCGATCATGAATTGCTGGCTACACTGATTTCCCTGCCTTCAATCGACTATCTCGGTTGTCAAATGGAAAAAATAGACCCGGTTCCCATACATGATGCTCGCTGTAATCTGCGAAAGAGTCTTGCTGAATATTGCCGAGTCGATTTACAGGACCGATATTACGAGTGTGCAGATATCAACCGTGGCCAGAGCAATGCAACAGAGATTGGAGCAAGGGTATTGCGGGATCAGTGTCTGGGCTATCTGGGAGCACTGAATGACCGCGGTGCCTGGGATATGATCTCGGCACAGATCACAGATGCACAATGCATGACCGACAGTATCAGTGCGTACGGCACGCTGATCCAGACCGATCACCCTGACAAGACAGGCTATATTGAAGAATTTTATGAGCGCTGGAAATATCAGACTGAAGTCGTCGACAAGTGGTTTGCGATGCAGGCCGGAGCAACTCAACCCTCCACATTAAGGAAGATCGACGAGTTGACCCGTCATCCCGGATTTGACTGGAAAAACCCCAATAATGTACGCGCCTTGATCGGAAGACTTTGCCATGGCAACCCCGTGATCTTCCACAACAACGATGGTTCTGGGTATGCATTCGCCTCAAAATGGATCAGGAAACTGGACCCAGTCAACTCAAGCCTGAGCAGCAGTATTGCACGATCATTCGAAAACTGGCGTAATTATCGAGCCGATCTCGCCGAACTCATGCAGAAGACCCTGCTTGAAATTAGAGAAATACCCAGGTTATCCTCCAATACGCTTGAAATTGTTGCCAATTCTCTGGAACGCTAACCTGTTTCGGTTTTGTTGGAGTGAAGGTATCGAGCCTTTATCAGATGTTTTTCAACGAGCGCAAAAACCCTCTCTACAGCCCCCTGATTGTTCTCGACAAAACGCTGTCCCTCGATGCCATAACTGTCTCGCAAGGCAGGGTCATTCAATAACCTGCTGACGGTTTCTGCCAGTTCATTCGAGCTCTCTACCTGCAATCCAGCACCTTGGGCGAGTATCTGGTCGGCTATTTTCTGAAAGTTGAACATATGTGGTCCGAATATGACCGGTACTCCAGCCGCAGAAGCCTCGAGAACGTTGTGACCACCGACAGGCACCAGGCTCCCGCCAATAAATGCTGCATCGGATGCACAGATCAACATGGGTAATTTTCCCATGGTATTGCCAATCATAATGTCTGCCTCATTGGGCAATGCATCCTTGAGGTCCGTTTCAAGTATCGCCCTAAATCCGCTATCGGCACACGTCCTCAGGAGTTCATCCGACCGCTCCGGATGTCGGGGAACCAGAATCAGGAGTACATCAGGGCAATTCTGCCTTATCTCGGCATGCGCATTCAGTATTTGCCCTTCTTCTCCAGAGTGAGTACTGCCGGCAATCCAGACTAGCCTTTTGGCTCCCAGACGATTCCGCAAACTCAAGGCATTCTGTCTGGTCTCATTGCTGACAACCATGTCAAACTTGATATTGCCCGTGATGTGAACGACTTCTTTTCTTGCGCCTAGACTGATCAGTCGTCCAGCATCCATTTGCGCCTGTGTAGCGATTTCATCCACATGGCTCAGGGAAGTGGAAATCAACCGTTTAAAATTGCGGTATCCACGATAGGACTTTTCAGACAGTCGGGTATTCGCAAGGACAATCGATATCTGTTTTCTTGCACAAAATGCCAGATAGTTCGGCCAGATTTCCGTTTCCATGAATATAGCCATTATGGGCTGTATGTTATTTACGAAACGTCTGACCGAACCGGGATAATCGTAGGGAAGATAGCAATGGAATATCCTGTCTCCCAGGCAATCGCTTGCCTGCCCAGCCCCGGTCGGGGTCATGGTGGTCAGCACAATCAGGAATTCCGGAAATTTTTCCTGAATTCTGCCAACCAACGGTATTGCGGCATTGACCTCACCAACAGAAACAGCATGAATCCAGATGCGAGGCCGATCTGCCCTGTTATGAGTCAAATCCGAAATTTTCAGTCCATATCCGAAACGCTGCGGCAAACGATCAAGATATTTCCTGTCTCTCGAGATTCTGAGAAGCAATTTAAGACACAGAATCGGACCCAGAAGGTACAGGGCAATGCTATATATGGTACGGGTCATGGAAATGACCGGAAATTCATGACTATGGTGATCATGATAACCAGTCCCTGGCGGTCAGATAGTATTCGGTCAAACGTTTCTCTTCACTGCCGGATACGGACTCCCATTGATATTTCCACTGAACATGGGGAGGCAATGACATCAAGATCGATTCTATTCTGCCCCCGGATTGTAGTCCGAACAATGTCCCCCGATCATAGACCAGGTTGAATTCCACATAACGACCCCGTCGATATGTCTGAAAATCCCGATGCGAAGAATCCCACGCTAGATCTTTTCTCCTTTCGAAAATTGGCATATATGCTTTAAGAAAACTGTCCCCAACGGATTTCATCAGGGCAAAGGAGTGAAGGAATCCCCCCTGATTGAAGTCATCAAAAAATATTCCGCCAATACCGCGCGCCTCCTTGCGATGTTCAAGATAGAAGTATTCATCACATTGTTTCTTGAATTGGGGATAAATGTCATCACCAAATGGGCTACAGGCAGACTTTGCTGTGGTATGCCAGTGAACACAATCTTCCTCAAACCCGTAGTATGGAGTCAGATCATAGCCTCCCCCAAACCACCAGGTTGCCTGCTCGGGATTTTTTCCAGCGATAAGGAAACGAACATTCATGTGGCAGGTGGGAACAAAGGGATTCACCGGATGCAGTACCAGAGATATGCCCGTAGCCTCAAATGGTAGTCCGGCAATCGACTGTCGGTGCGATGATGCTGAAGCAGGAAGTTGATCCCCTCGCACATGGGAAAAATTCACACCACCTTTCTCAAGATACTGCCCGTTCTGAATCACTCGAGTAATTCCCCCTCCACCCTGTTCATGTTCCCATGAATCGACCCGGAAATCCTGTACCGGTTCAACAGAGTTGAATTGATCACAAATATTGATCTGCAAGTTTTTCAGATACTCGATGACAGATTCAATATCCGGAGTGCTGTCCATGAACTGTCAACCCCTAAAACCGAATCGTACTGCCGTCCAGTCCATTACGAATCACTGATGGAGTACGGTGATGCCCAATCCGTCCCTTGACAACCCCGTCAACATCATCCTTGAATTCGTCCAGCACCGTTTTTTGCAGGCGGTGAGGTAACTGGGATGAACGATTTGCGCTGGTAGAAACGATTGCCATGCTGGCCTGCTGGCAAAGCATTCGAACTACCGGGTGACTGGATACCCGGAGTGCTATATTTTGATGGTCCCCACGTATCAGTCGGGGGACATTTGTTCGAACTGGCAAGAGCCAGGTCACCGGGCCCGGCCAGCTTGCCATGATTTCCTCTCGAGTGGATTTCGGCAAACAAGTGAAATACGGCTCAACCCGTTTGATGTGATCGCTAATCAAAATCAGTCCTTTACTGAAATGCCGCCTCTTAATTGACAGAATTCTGTTGACGGCCTGCGCATCCATTGGATTGCAACCCAATCCGTAGCAACCTTCCGTGGGATAGGCAATCACTCCGCCATGGCGAACAATTTCAGCTCCTTTTGCTATTGAAACAAGGCTCAACGGCGATCGATTTCTTCTTGCAGGGCCTGATCCTTGTCAGTGATTTCCCTGACGCTTTTTTCCCGTTGATCACGCACATTTTTGGCAATGTCAGGATGGGCTATGCCAATAATCTGTGCGGCCAGAAAACCTGCATTTTTTGCTCCTGCCTTTCCGATCGCGACGCATGCGACCGGTATGCCGCCTGGCATCTGGACTGTGGAGAGCAAGGCGTCATAACCATTTAATGGCCCTCCTTCCATGGGCACTCCAATAACTGGACGAACGGTCAGGCTTGCAACGACCCCACCAAGGTGGGCAGCGAGTCCTGCAGCTGAAATAAATACGGCACAGCCTCGTTTCTCAGCACTTTTGATTATTTCGTGAGTTCTCTCTGGCGTGCGGTGTGCAGATGTAACATGCGCCTCCCAGCGAACACCCAACTCATCCAACACATCAAAGGTTGACTTCATTACCGGCAGGTCTGAATCAGACCCCATTACTATACAAACAAACGGGTTGCTCATCTTGTTCTATTTTTCCTCATAATTGTAAAAGGCGTCAATCGAGTAATACCAAGTTCATGATTTCAATCAACGGAATATTCATTCGAAGTCTGGCATCGATAGACAGCACGATACCCGATATCATCGCGATGCCAGCCCCCTTGCCATTTTATCGAAGATGCAGCCCTGTAGGCATCCTTCTGCGCTTCGACAATGTTTCTTGCCAGTGCCGTGATACACAGCACTCGTCCACCACTGGTCGTAACCTTCCCGCCTATTAGTCTAGTGCCCGCATGAAAGACCTTGGTATTGTTATCGGATGCTGTTTCGAGTCCATCGATTCGATGTCCTTTCTCATAATCACCCGGATATCCCCGTGATGCCATAACAACCCCCAGGGCATTTTGGGGGAACCACTCTGCTTCAGTCTCGCCAAGTTGACCTTCCAATGCGGCCATACATAATGTCACCAAATCAGATTTCAAGCGCATCATGATTACCTGCGATTCCGGATCCCCCATTCGACAATTGAATTCAAGCACATTGGGGATACCGTCCTGAATCATGATCCCTGCATACAGGAAACCCGTATAGGAGATGCCATCTTCAACGAGTCCATTTATGGTAGGTTTGATGACCCGCTCAATTACGGTCTCACGCATTTGGGAGTCAATCACGGGAGCCGGAGAATAAGCGCCCATGCCCCCCGTATTGGGACCGGTATCGCCGTTATAAGCGGCCTTGTGATCCTGACTAGAGGCCATGACCAGGAAATCTTGCCCATTCACCATGCATATGAAGCTCGCTTCTTCGCCATGCAGGAATTCTTCTATGACAATTTTCTCACCTGCCCCGTCAAAAGCCTTACCCGAGAGCATCTCTTCAATACACTGTTCAGCCTGACTCATATCCTGACAAATCACGACACCTTTGCCGGCAGCCAATCCATCTGCCTTGATCACCAGGGGAAAGTCCTGATACTTGAGGTAATCCCTGGCTTCCTCAAGATCAGAAAAAGACCGAAACCATGCAGTCGGAATTTTATGACGGGTCATGAAATCCTTTGAAAACTCCTTTGAACCTTCCAGCCTGGCGGCATTCTGCGTAGGTCCAAAACAGGATATCCCGGCTTCCCTGAACTGATCAACGATGCCACCAACCAAGACATCTTCTGGTCCGACTATGACAAGGTCGATCTGTTCATGAAGGGCAAATGTCAGCAATCCCTCGAAATCCGATGGTTGCAGGGGGACATTCGTGGTCTTTTTCTCCAGGGCTGTGCCGGCATTGCCCGGTGCCACAAAAACCGCGGAGACATCAGGCGATAATGATGCCTTCCATGCCAGGGCATGTTCTCGTCCCCCCGAGCCGATCACAAGAACCTTCTTCACTACATATACCCGTTATGGCTAATGTCTGAAATGGCGTATGCCTGTAAGGATCATGGCTATATTGTGTTCGTTGGCCGCTTCAATCACCTCATTGTCACGCACTGACCCGCCGGGTTGGATGATTGCCCTGATTCCGGATCTGGCTGCATTATCGATCCCGTCACGAAACGGAAAAAATGCATCGGATGACATTACGGCTCCATGAATGTCAAGGCCTGACTGTTCGGCCTTGATTCCAGCAATACGTGCGGAATTTACGCGACTCATCTGTCCTGCACCAACCCCCAGAGTCGTGTGATTTGCGGCATAGACAATCGCGTTTGACTTGACAAATTTGGCGACTTTCCAGGCGAACAGTAAATCCTGGCTTTCATGTTCAGTTGGCGAGCGTTCGGTTACACATTCGAATTTGTCAAACAGCTGAATGTCTGGTGTCTGTACCAGCAGGCCACCAATGACTTTTTTCATGTCCATTTGCTGATCCAGGCGATCAGCATTATCCAGATTGCCTAATTGAAGTATACGAATTGATGGCTTGGTCTCTAGAATTTCAACTGCATCGGATGTAACGTGAGGGGCTACGATGACCTCAACAAACTGCCGGTCAACAATGGTTGATGCGGTGTCTCGATCAAGTTCGCAATTAAACGCAATAATGCCGCCAAAAGCGGATTCCGGATCTGTCTGATATGCCCGTTCATAGGCATCATGAATCGATCTGGCTACGGCCACACCACAAGGATTGGCGTGTTTTACAATCACGCAGGCAGGGGCTTCATTAAACTGCAGAACACACTCAATCGCAGCATCTGCATCCGCAATATTGTTATAGGACAACTTTTTGCCCTGTACGAGCTGGGCAGTCGATACACCAGGAACGGAATGGTCGGGGTCGACATAAAAACCTGCCTGCTGATGTGGGTTTTCTCCGTATCGCAATGTCTGTTTCAGAGTGTAGTGGGGTCGCAAAACCGGGGGGAATAATGAGCTTGGCTGAGTTGAATCATGGGTCAGGTAATCGGTGATGGCCTGGTCATAGCGGCTCGTATGCGAAAACACTTTTGCGGCAAGATTTCGGCGGAGATTTTCCGAGGTTTGTCCGGTATTCCCACGCATCTCGGACATGACTTTTTCATAATCCGAACTATCCGTTACCACTGTGACATACTGATGGTTCTTGGCCGCAGAACGAAGCATTGCCGGGCCACCAATATCGATATTTTCAATTGCGTCTTCGAATGTACAGTCAGGATTGTCTACAGTTTTTTTAAATGGATAGAGATTGACCACGACCAGGTCAATCTCGGAAATCATGCAACGCTCCATCTCTTCCCGGTCCAGATCTCTGCGTGACAGGATTCCACCGTGAATTTTTGGATGCAGGGTTTTGACACGCCCCCCCATAATCTCGGAAAAGCCAGTATATTCATCCACTCCGATAACCGGGATATCATGTTGTTCAAGATGTGATTGAGTGCCACCTGTTGAGAGAATCTCAACGTCCTGACTGACAAGAAACCGGGCGAACGGAATCAGCCCATCCTTGTCCGAAACGCTGATCAAGGCCCGTTTAATTGGCCTGATCACTTGAATTCCACTTGAATTCATATTTCAGGCATACAGAATGATTTTTCAGGAGAGATCATATTTTTTAAGTTTGCGATGGAGCGTATTTCGATTGATTCCAAGGATACGGGCGGCCCGTGTCTGGTTATGATCAACGCGCTCCATGACTGATTCCAGCAATGCTTTTTCGACTTCTCCGAGTACCATTCCATGAAGATTACACAGTAATTTGTCGTACGACTGCTCCATATAGTCGTCAAGCGCATGCTTGATTTGATCTTTAATCATGGGCAAATCCATTTGTATCGTTCATCTGTGGATGGATATTTGATCTTTCGGCGCGATGGATGGAAATAATCGAAAGTCTTTAGATTATATCCGTGAATGAGTCAGCAAAGAGTTGGCTGTCAACGAAGAACAGCCGATATTTTCAAGGAGCATGAATTTCATGCTGCCCTGCCCTCAATCGCCGGACTGGATATCATTGTGTAGCGCCAGACACGAATTTTGGCAGACAGCTGACACGCTTCGATAATATCCGAAAAAACAGGGCAGAGGAACTCGGTGCTGTATTCAGGCAGTTTCCAGATGATTTTGACACACCATGCAGGCAACGTCATTACGCATCATTAACTACATCGACCGCAAACCCATAGGCATTTTCATGTGGTTTTGCGAGATCCAGATTGACCGAAGATAGACGATCGGATTTCATTTTGTTTTCAACATCATCCTGCAGATAAACCGAAGGTTCATAAATCCTCTTGCCGACAATCCGGCCGAATTTGTCCGTGAGAGTCAGTTGTAGTTCTGGATAAGGTTGTGCATGTCTGGCTTCATTGATCAGTCTGACCTGAATTCTGACAGCACCGGGCTGGCTAGGATGGAGTGCGATACTGGTATGCATGAGTTTCAGGTTTTCAACATCCTTGAACAAGGGAAGCTCGCATTGAACAACCAGACAAAACGTTTCGAGATAGGGGCGATATTTTGTGGTTTGCGCATATTTCGGCACCACAAATGACTCTATTTGGGCCACCAGAATAAACAGGAATGCAATGCATACAACACTCCATACGATGACTGATGCAGGATTTCCCCGATCTGCGATAAGACTGGTAACCTGGCTTTTTTGCTGATGTATTCGATCAAGACCGTATGAGCTTGCAGGAGATGCATTTGCGCGCTTTTTCAGTCGCTTTTTTCCGATCTTTTCGAATCCGGAAGGCATTCGATTATCGGGCGATTTATCCTGTGGCCTTTCACGGTAGTCCCGATTGGAAAGTGGGCGGTCATTCCGTTCTTCCACAAGTGAGTCTGTCCATCTGCCCACCTCAGAATCCTGATTAGGCAACTCATCCGGCTCAGCTTGTACATTATCCGTGATTGGGACAGCCGGGTCCCGAAGATAGGGGGGCCTGTTCCTTTGCGTTTTCTTGTCAGGTCTTGACTCGATTTTCAGATTCAGTGATTCATCCTGACCGAATTCATCGCTGACTTCTGTCATGGGACTCTTGTCAGAAGCACGCTGCCCCCGGAGTGTAATCCGAGGCGGTAACGAGTTGTCCGATGATTCAAGAGAAGAATGAATCCCAACATCGGGGATAAACCTGTTCTCCACGCGAATAACGCGATTAAGGCGTGCATCAAACATCTCACCGCAATTTCCGCAAATTACCTTGGATAGGCTCTGGCGAAGAATAAATACGGATTCGCAGAATGGACAGCTACAGTAATTCTTTTTATCCATATTTAACATGAAAATTAAAGTTCAAAATATTGATATTACTATAATTATATAAATAGACTCTGGTCATTGCTGATCTCGTCTGGTCCCAATGAGGGCCACCCAGTCTCCACGCTGAAAAACCGAAAATTCAAATGCGTTCTGATAAGCGTCTGAAACAGACTGACTCTGGCTGGCCAGGATTCCCGAGAGGATCAGTGTACCCTGATCAGCCACCAGGTCATTCAATGTCTGCGAATGCTCGATGAGGGTGCTGGTCAGAATATTTGCAACTACGATATTGTGCTTTTCCGGTCGCAAATCCCGGGTATTCAGAAATTCTTCCAGCAGGAAAGCCTGGAATCGTCTTTCGACATTGTTTTGTTTGGCATTCTGGTTAGCAACCGCTATCGCAACAGGATCAATATCCACGCCAATTGAGTAGCGAGCCCCCAGAATACAGGACACAATGCCCAAGACACCTGTACCACAACCGAAATCGACCACGCTCACATTTTCAAGTGCCTGATTGGCCAGTGCCTCAAGACAAAGATATGTTGTTTCATGGCTGCCTGTACCAAAAGCAAGTCCAGGGTCAACATGGACAATATGTGGATACTTGTGGTCTTCTGGTTTATCCCAGGTTGGACCTATCCATATATAGTCATTGATTATGGTAGGATGAATGTGTTTCTTCCATTCCTCGTCCCAGTTACGAACGCCCAGTTCCTGGAATTTCAGGGAATCACTGAACGGGAATCCAGTGAGACCGGATTCAATCTTCCTGATGGATTCCGGGTTCAGGGTTGTCGGATCAAATAGAGCCGATAGCCTTACGACTTCCCAGGACAGACTGCGATGATCTTCTTCGAGATGAATTTTCCGGTCGGCACCTTCAACTGTGATTGAACAGGCACCGGCTTCTAATAACAATGCCTCAATCTGGCTTGAATCGGATTTTTGCGTGAGGCGGGAAAATTCGATGTAGTCAGTCAACGTCAATCTGGTTCTTGAGAAAGTGAATATCGCACCCTCCTTGCTGAAACCCCTGATTCCGGAGTATGGACTGGTGCATTGGAATATTGGTCTTGATGCCCTCCACCTGCATTTCCTGCAATGCCCCTGACATTCTGGCCATTGCCTCTTTCCGGTTTCTACCGTGAGTAATGACCTTGCCGATCAAGGAGTCATAAAACGGGGGCACATTGTAGTTTGTATAGGCATGTGAATCCACTCTTACACCGGGGCCTCCAGGGATATGTATACGAGCTATCCGACCCGGTGACGGGATAAATGTTTCAGGATCCTCGGCATTGATCCTGCACTCAATTGCATGCCCAGTAAAGCCTACATCCTGCTGGCCAAAACCAAGTTCATTTCCATCTGCGACCAGAATCTGCTCCTGCACAAGGTCAATACCGGTTACCAGCTCGGTCACCGGATGTTCAACCTGGATTCGGGTATTCATTTCAATAAAGTAGAATTGCCCGTCCTGAAACAGGAATTCAAAGGTTCCCACTCCCTTGTATTGCATCTGTTTACAGGTATTCACGCAAATCTCGCCAATTTCCGATCGCTGTTCATCGGATATTCCGGGTGCCAGTGATTCTTCAATGACCTTCTGGTACCGCCTCTGGATTGAGCAGTCGCGATCCCCCAGATGCAGGACATTTCCGTACTGGTCAGCCAGAACCTGAATTTCAATATGTCGCGGTGATTGCAGATAACGCTCCATGTAAAGCGAATCATTGCCAAAAGCAGCCAGTGCTTCTTTTGAAGTTAACTCAACTGCTTCAAGCAAATCCTGTTCCCGTAACACCTGACGCATGCCCTTGCCTCCTCCTCCTCCGCTGGCTTTCAGTAACAGTGGATAGCCGATCTGACTAGCGAGAATGATCAATTCATCCCGGTTTTGGGGAATCGTTCCGTTGGACCCGGGGATACATGGCACACCCATATTCCGCATGGTTGTGATCGCAGTAATTTTGTCGCCCATAGTACGAATGGTTTCGGGGTTGGGACCCACAAAAATGAAGTTGCTTTGTTCAACCTGTTCGGCAAAATCAGCATTTTCCGACAGAAAGCCATAACCCGGATGGATCGCATTTGCATCTGTAACTTCTGCTGCCGCGATCACGGACGCCATATTGAGATAGCTGTCGCGGGCTGATGGAGGTCCGATGCAAACCGATTCGTCGGCCAGACGTACATACTTGGCATCATGGTCTGCCTCGGAATGCAGTGCAACAGTCAGAATATCCAGTTGCCTGCAAGCCCTCAGAATCCGAAGCGCAATTTCGCCCCGGTTTGCGATTACCAACTTACGAATCCGGCGATTCATGGTCGGGGCGCTTGGGGTGACTAGCTGGGATCAATGATGAAAAGCGTTTCACCATACTCCACCGGATCACCGGAAGATTTAAGCACAGTAACAACGGTGCCCGATATCTCGCTTTTCACTTGATTAAACGTTTTCATTGCTTCCAGTATACAAAGCGTATCACTCGGATTAACCACTGAACCAACCTGGACAAAAGGTTCGGCCTCCGGTTCTGATGAAGCGAAGAATGTACCGACCATTGGCGATGTCACTGCAAAACCACCCTTGTGATCTTCATTGAATGCAGGTTCCGCACTAATCGATTGTGGAGCGATGGTCTGACCTTGAGCTGGAGCGGCTACTACATGACCCGTCTCACCCGCTCTGCTTAGTCGTATCGTATCATCACCTTCCTTGATCTCAAGCTCACTCAGCTTTGATTTTTCCAGCAGATCGATGAGCTTTTTTATTTTCCGTAAATCCATGATTACTCGTTTTCAAACATGTCGGTCAGATTATCGGGGTCGTCAATCGCATCAAGGGAAGCAACAGCATACTGCAAGGCAAACATATATCCAGCAATTCCCATACCCGTGATCGTTGCATCCGCAATGTCCGACAGATAAGATTTGTGCCGAAATTTTTCCCGAGCAAAAATATTCGTTGCATGCACCTCTATAAAAGGCATTTCGGTCGCTAAAAATGCATCACGCAACGCAATACTGGTATGCGTGTATGCTCCCGGATTGATAATGACATAGTTGATCCCTTCTTCATCTGCCTGCTGAATCCAATCCACCAGCTGGCCTTCAGAATTGCTTTGCTTGCATTCAAGATCAGTTTCCACCTTTTCTGCTTCCTCCAGTAAGGTATCTTCAAGCTCATTCAGAGTAATATAGCCGTAGAGGTCTGGTTCCCGGTGACCCAGCAGGTTCAGATTCGGACCGTTCAGTACTAGAAGTTTACGCATGGTCAATCTCATAATGACAATCTTGGATTATCGCAAATTCATGCCGAAAAATCCATAGGATTGACCAGATCACTGCTTCAATCGTAACGCTAACATGCAGTCATTGAAATTGATTCAGCATTGATCATGCACCGATCATGCATTTACTGATAATGCACAAATTCATTGATTTGCACTAGATCGGCAAAGCTGTTGTGTACTTCATTTGCTCCATTGCAAAGGTTGAAGTCACGTCGGTCAAATCAATCCTGCTGATTATCTTTTTGTACAGATGATCAAACTCTGCAATGCTTGGTACAACAGCCCTTAATAGATAGTCTACTTCACCGCTCATTCGATACACCTCCATAATCTCGGGTATATCCGACATTTCAAATGCAAATTTTTCGGTCCATGCCATATTGTGCTGGTCCGTCTTGATTGCAATGAATACGGTGACGTCAGTTCCAATCATGCGTTGATCCAATAATGCAACATTGGCACGTATTACCCCACTTTCCGTGAGATTTCGAACCCGTTTCCAACAGGGGGTCGGCGATAGGTTTACTCGCTTTGAAAGCTCTTTAATCGACATGCTGGAATCCCGTTGCAAATAATACAATATTTTTTTATTTGGCTCATCAAGATAAAAATCTTTTTTATTTTTCATAATAATAATAATATTTTCTATAAAAAAGTGATTTTATCATAGAAAAAATAATTATTTTCTTTTTTGCATTGCCTTGTGTCGTATAGACGCATAGACTGCACCTTGCATTGTCAAACAGCGAATTTACAGGAAAAATGTATCAGCCCGATTCTTTTGAAAAAGAGTTCTATCAGTCACGAGCCAACCAGTTTGCAAACCAGGTCAAGCGCTATCTTGATGGCAACCTTGATGCAGATGTATTTCAGCAACTGCGACTTCGTAATGGTTTGTATGTCGAAAGATATTCTCCCATGATCCGGGTCGCAATTCCTTATGGTCAGTTGAATTCCGAACAGTTACGTGCTCTGGCCGATATCGCAGACCGCTATGACCGAAGCTATGGACATTTCACAACCCGCCAGAACATACAGTTCAATTGGGTTACCATTGAAGATTCTCCCAACCTTTTACGTGATCTCGCCAAGGTTGGCATGCATGCAATTCAGACAAGCGGCAGTTGTGTACGTAATATCACGACCGATCATCTGGCCGGTATATCTTCCGATGAAATGGTTGACCCACGCCCTTGGTGTGAACTGATTCGGCAATGGTCTACCCTACATCCAGAGTTCTACTGGTTACCCAGAAAATTCAAGATTGCCATATCAGGCTCTATCGAAGACCGAGCAGCCGTTCGTTTTCATGATATCGGAATAGAACTCTATCGAGGTCCTGCGAATCAGACTCTGGCCCGAATTCTGGTAGGTGGCGGCATGGGGAGAACCCCGGTTATCGGGAAAGTGCTGAAAGAATCCCAGCCTGCCAAAAACCTACTCGCCTGGCTACAGGCAATTATCCACGTCTACAATAAACATGGGCGGCGAGATAACAAGTACAAGGCAAGAATCAAGATTCTGGTCAATGACCGTGGTATTGACCGTTTCCAGAAGGAAGTTGAAGGCGTCTACCAGAAGTACTTCGAGTTGCAAGGCGAATGGGATGAAAAGCGCTTCATTGATATTGAAAACAGTTTCGCACCGCCAAGGCTTGATGATCATGCTGTTCCAACCAATATTATTCCGGTTCACAGTAATCATTTTCTGAAATGGAGGGAAACCAACACCGAAACTCACCAAGACCCGGATCGTGTAATTGTTCAATTGCCACTCAAGGCCAAAGGGGTGGCACCTGGCGATATGGATTCAGAAAACATGCGGAATCTAGCGGACATTGCCGACTACTACAGTGGCGGCGAGATACGTGTTACCCATCGACAAAATCTTGTGTTGCCCTGGGTGCACAGGAAACACCTGCATGCCATTTGGCAGCATCTTGATGAAATTCAGCTGGCGACCCCCAATCTTGGGATGCTCACCGATTCAATAGTTTGTCCCGGGCTTGATTATTGCTCACTTGCCAATGCATCGACCATTCCGGTGATCAAGGAACTAGGAGTTGCAATCGATGATCTGGACCGCATACATGATATTGGGAAAATCAGTCTGAAAATGTCCGGTTGCATGAATGCTTGTGGCCATCATCATGCTGCCGATATTGGAGTTCTGGGTGTCGACAAGAAAGGCAAGGAGTGGTACCAGATTACTCTGGGCGGTGATGCCGGCAAGGAAGCCTGTATTGGAGAGAGAGTGGGCCCGGCAATTTCTCGTCAGCAGATTGTTGGCGCCATCTTGAATATTCTTGATACCTATCTTGACATCAGGGAATCCGGAGAGTCATTTGGAAAATGCTTTCGAAGAGTCGGGGTGAAACCTTATCAGGAGAAACTTTATGCAGATCATAAAAAATCGCGAAATCATGCAGACAGAGTGGCTGCCTGACCAGCCTATCCAGCATATGAATTCAAGGCGGCAGATCCTGGCACTTGACACCTGGCTAGAGCAACTGGACTTTTATCGCACAAGCAAACGACGTGAGGCATTACCCGGGGTAATGCTCCAGCCTGATGAAAATCTCGAACTGTTGAAGGAATGGCTGACCAAAATCCCGGTGATCGCCATCAATGTCGAGAACTTCTCTGATGGAAGGGTTTATTCACTGGCATTTGAACTTCGTCAGTTCCATCACTATGCCGGGGAGATTCGAGCGATTGGGGCTGTTTACGATAATCTATCCATGATGGAACAATGCGGGTTTGATGCTTTTGTGTTGCGGGAAGGACTCTCTGTGGAAGAGGCTATCGGTTATTTTAGTGAAATCGAATTTGACTATTCGTTGCGGACACCTGTTCCCCTGGCTGATTGACCCTTCAAGTCTACAAACAGGAACTGGAATTATTCATACTCCCGCGCCGTATTTTTGCACGAGCCAACTGTATGGATTCTCGGCTTCCGGGATGATTCCAGACGAGAGGAGCAGTGGCGATTGATTGATGTGGCCACGATCTGCATAAAAGGCCTGAAAAGAATTTTTCCTGTTTCGTCATGTTCTTGTGCTGTTCACCATCAGTCCGTTTGTCATCAATCCCTCATATTCAATACATGCTTTCTGGAAAGCCTGTATCATGAGCGTGGATGTGGAGGGGAAAAATCAGGGATACGCAGAATTCTATTCGAAGGTTGGGGAACCCTTTGTGATGCTCATGATACGCTTCACCATTTGCCGAAACCGGGGTTCATGAACAGGCTGTCCGTTACAGAGCCAATCAATCAGAAAGTCATCCTCCACCTCCAGAAGATTGGCAAAGACCTGGCGTTCGTCGGCATCGAGGTTTTTGTAGTCGACCTCCAAATAACCAGTCAAAATACAATCGAGCTCACGTGTGCCACGCCGGCACCGATAGAGGAGTCTTCTTTCCTCTCGTGATCCTGTCTGATTAGCACCATCTGTGCCCAAAATTATTTTCTTTCCTGTATCGCCAGCTTGATTTGGGCTATTGATTTTGCCGGATTAAGTCCCTTGGGGCAGGTTTGGGTACAGTTCATGATGGTATGGCAACGATAAAGCTTGAAAGCATCATCGAGTTGATCAAGACGCTCTCCAGTAAAATCATCACGACTGTCTGCAATCCAGCGATACGCCTGAAGCAATGCTGCCGGGCCAAGATAGCGGTCTCCATTCCACCAGTAGCTCGGACAACTTGTCGAGCAGCATGCACACAGGATGCATTCATATAACCCATCAAGCCTGCTACGTTCATCTTCTGACTGCAAACGCTCCCGATCCGGTGAAGGGCTATCGGATTGAAGCCAGGGCTTGATAGACGTGTATTGGGCATAGAAGTTTGAAAGATCTACGACCAGATCCTTGACTACCGACATGTGAGGCAAAGGGTATATCTTGATATCACCCTTGGCTTCCACCGCTGAACTAATGCATGCCAGAGAATTTGTGCCATTAATGTTCATCGAACAGGATCCACAGATGCCTTCCCGGCATGAACGCCGAAATGTAAGAGTACTGTCCATGGAATTCTTGATGTGAATCAGAATATCCAGCACCATCGGCCCGCATGCCTTGGTATCGACATCATATCGATCCAGTCGCGGGTTATCTCCGGTATCGGGATCATAGCGATAGATATAGACCGATTTCAGGTCTTCTGATGTTGAGTCCGTGAAGTGATCGCCTTGTTGAATGCGTGAATTTTTGGGTAATCTGAACTCGGCCATCAGTAAACTCGCTCCTTTGGCTTGATATATTCAACTTCGTCGGTCAAGGTGTAGTCATGCACGGGTCGATAATCGATAACCGGCTCATCTTCAATATTTTCCAGCCAAGTCAAGGTATGTTTCATCCAGTTTCGATCATCCCGTTCGGGGTAATCTTCACGTGCATGGGCGCCTCGACTTTCTTTTCGATTCAACGCCGACTCAATCGTAACACGTGCTTGTCGCAGCAAATTATCAAGTTCTATGGTCTCAACCAGATCGGTGTTCCAAACCATCGAACGGTCTGTTACGCGAATATCGCTGAACTGTTGACACACTTCCTTGAGTTTATCGGCTCCTTCCTGAATCAACGCCTCAGTCCTGAATACCGCGCAGTTGGCCTGCATGATTTTCTGCATTTGCAGGCGAAGCTCGGCTGTAGGACTACTCCCGTCGGCATACCGCAACGTATCAAGACGATCAATAATCGATTCACCGGCTCCTCGACCAAGTTTTATTGTACCTTGTTTGCCCTTGAGGATATCTCTGGCTCGATGGGCGGATGCCCTGCCAAATACCACGATATCAAGCAATGAATTGGATCCCAGGCGATTTGCGCCGTGTACGGAAACACAGGCTGCTTCACCGATTGCCATTAATCCGGGAACCACCTGCTCCGGGTCACCATCTTTCAAGGTTACCACCTCGCCATGGATATTTGTCTGGATACCGCCCATGTTGTAATGGACTGTTGGAATGACCGGAACGGGATTTTTTGTAACATCAACCCCGGCAAAGATTTTTGCTGATTCGGATATGCCTGGCAATCTTTCAGCCAGAACTTCAGGCCCCAGATGTTCGAGATGGAGAAAAATATGATCTTTCTCTTCGCCGACACCGAGGCCATTCTGGATTTCCATGGTCATGGAGCGACTGACCACATCACGGGAGGCAAGATCCTTCGCATTTGGCGCATAGCGTTCCATAAAACGTTCACCTTTGGAATTGGTCAGATAACCCCCCTCGCCTCTCGCACCCTCAGTAATCAGGCATCCCGATCCATAAATGCCAGTCGGATGGAACTGCACAAACTCCATATCCTGCAGAGGCAAGCCGGCGCGGAGCACCATGCCCCCGCCATCCCCCGTACAACTGTGTGCAGAAGTGGCGGAGAAATAGGTTCGGCCGTAACCGCCAGTTGCAAGGACTACAATTCTCGAAGCAAAACGGTGGAGTTTCCCAGTATCCAGATCCCATGCCAGTACCCCTCGGCACTCGCCTTCTTCCATGATCAGATCGAGAGCAAAATACTCTACAAAAAACTCTGCCTTGTGACGGAGGGATTGCTGGTAGAGGGTATGCAGGATTGCATGGCCGGTCCGATCTGCTGCTGCACAGGTTCTTTGCGCCAGCCCTTCCCCGTAATGAGTAGTCATTCCGCCAAAGGCGCGCTGATAAATCTTGCCTTCAGGAGTTCTTGAAAAAGGTACTCCGTGATGTTCCAGTTCAATGACGGCATCCGGCGCCTCCTTGCACATGTATTCGATTGCGTCTTGGTCACCCAACCAGTCAGATCCCTTGACTGTGTCATACATGTGCCAGCGCCAGTCATCTTCTCCCATATTTCCAAGAGCTGCGCTCATTCCACCTTGAGCAGCCACCGTGTGGCTTCTCGTGGGAAAGAGCTTGGTAATACATGCCGTGCTTAGCCCCTCAACAGCCATACCGAAGGTCGCTCTCAGGCCAGCACCTCCAGCTCCAACGACCACGACATCATAGTAGTGATCTACGATCTCATAATTCTTGCTCATGCCTTATCCAATCCCGTGAACTTAAAGAGCAATCCGTAACACGGAGAAAACTGCCAGAATGCCAAACAGTAGCAGCACCGCCCTTGAAAACAACACCAGGGTCAGCCTGATACCGCGATTATGTACATAATCTTCAATCACAACCTGCAATCCCAACTGAGCATGATAGAACATGAAAATCGAGTATAGAATCAGGCAGCAGGCCGTGAATGGGTCAGCGATCCATTCTTGCACCATATAGTGCCCTTGGCCCAATTGATCGACAATCGAGAATAAAAACCAAAACGTTAATGGAATCAAGACCAACGCAGAGAGACGTTGCCGCCACCAGTGGTGTGACCCCTCACCCGAGGTACCCAGGCCCTTCACTCTCGCAAGGGGTAGTTCCAATCTCATATGAGCCAGACTCCAGCGGTGATGATGACTGCAAGCAATACAACCAGCTTTCCCGTTCGATAAACCTGAGAAATTTCAAATCCATAACCAATATCCCAGGCCAAATGACGGATGCCGTTACACAGATGATATGCCGTGCAGAGTGTCCAGATAATCAATAGACTCTTGCCTGGCACAGAAACCAGGAAGCCCGACAAACTCTCATACCATGCCCCTCCCCTTGCTACGCTTTCAATCCATAAGGAGATTGCTATCGCCCCGAGCGCAATAATTACCCCGGTAATTCGGTGCAATATCGACATTACGGAGGTAATCTGCGGCCGATAAACCTGCAGATGTGGTGATAAAGGACGTGTACTCAAGTTTTCGGTCTCCCCGAACTCGGAAAAGCAAATTATACTAAATTGAGGGTGATATTTTTCTTTGGGAATTATATATAAAAGCAATATTTGAGCTTGTGCCATAGTTCCCAATTGCTTCATGCCAATGGCATGTCCTTTCGCATTCGACATCTTGAAGCCTAACGTATTCATGCATCGATATGGAAGTGTACAATTCGAACCATCGAATACTTGTACCTTCTTGAGAAAACCAGCATGTCATTACTGCAAACCCAATTCTCTCCGATTCACCCGGCAGATTCGGATTACTCATCGGTTTTAAACAACATGGGAACAAATACATCAGGGTTCTTGCTTGAGCATTTATCCCTGGTTTCGGTGACCGGTTCCGACACAGAAAAATTCCTGCAGAATCAATTCAGCAATGACATCTCCAGAATGTCGGATACGGAGGCCCAGTTGAATGCCTACTGCAACCCCAAGGGCAGAGTGCTTGCCATGCCATATTTGATGAAAAGACAGGATGGTGGATATTGGATGATCGTCCCGAATGACCTGACAGATGGATTTATCAAGCGTCTGAGGATTTATGTGATGAGGGCAAAAGTCACGATAAATCCAGAAGAAGAACATGTGGTGTTCGGGCTGCTTGGGGAAAGATCAGAGCTGGCGGGCTTGAGCACCTACAAATTTACCGGTCATATCCATCGCTCTATTGCCATTGGCAAATCGAAACAACTGTATGGTGCGATGAATACCCTGGACAGCATGCTGAGCCATGATTACTGGAGATTGTGCGACATCCTGTCTGGACTTCCACAGGTCTACAGCCAAACTGTCGAACAATACATTCCTCAACACATCAATATGGATCTTGTATCCGGAATCAATTTCAGCAAGGGCTGTTATCCGGGACAGGAAATTATTGCTCGCCTTCGCTACCTGGGAAAATCGAAATACCGTCTATGTATAGCGAACGTCGTCAGTGAAGACCGGGTTGAACCCGGCCAGACGCTTTTCGAGAAAAGTCACGTTGATCAGAAAGCGGGACTGGTTATTGATGCGGTCAAAACCGGAAAGAGAAAATATCTGCTCTCGGCCATGCTTAAATTCAGTGCCGGCAAGTATCCAGCAACATGTCTGGACTCAGGTAGTGGTCCGGAACTCTGTTTGGAAGACTTGCCATATGAAGTACCTGTCGAATAATCCTTTTCCCTGTTCAGGCCAGAAATTGCCTTGGCTTCCGTCAGGTCCCATCAAAAGGAATCAGCCTCGACCTCCTGAATTTCAACAATTTGATAGAAAACCTCATCTTCCTTAATCAGGCCCAGCTCAGAACGTGCAATTGCTTCAACCGCTTTATCGCTACCCTTGTACGCCATGACTTGACGCAGAAGCCTCTCATTTCGGGCCTTCAACACTTCATTCTCTGCGGTTTGCACTTCCAGTTGGTCTTGAAGTTTACGCAGTTCGAAAAAATTGTTATAGCCAAACAGAAACATGTAGGCCAATCCCAACAAGCTAGCCAGTATGAAATAATTGATCGCCTTCATCTATTCGACTGCATGATTCGGTGCCCCAAAGAATCAACATCAGCATATTTTGCCTTGTCGCCAAGCAACATCTCGATCTTCAACAGACGATTATACTTGGCTATCCTTTCGGACCGGCAAAGTGATCCTGTCTTGATTTGCCCAGCCGCAGTAGCAACGGATAAATCCGCGATGGTGGTATCTTCCGTCTCTCCGGATCGATGGGAAACCGTAACCCCATAGGAAGACTCCCGTGCCATCTTGACGGTCTCCAGGGTCTCCGATAATGTTCCGATTTGATTCATCTTTATCAGGATTGCATTGCCAAGCCCTTTTTTTATTCCCTGTTCAAATACCCTGGGATTGGTCACAAACAAGTCATCACCTGTCAACTGCATGGAATTCCCCAACTGCTCCGTTAGAACCTGCCAGCCATGCCAGTCTGTGTCAGCCATGCCATCTTCAATGCTGATGATGGGATACTTTTTCGACCAATTGACCAGATATTCGGCAAACTCGAGACAAGAGAGACTGGAGTTTTCGGATTTGAGGTAATAAATCCCATTCCTGTAGAATTCAGAACTCGCCGGATCCAACCCAATCATTACCTGGTCATGCGCTTTATAGCCTGCTTTTTCGATGGCAATCATGATCAACGAGATCGCCTCTTCATTTGACTTGCATTCCGGTGCAAACCCTCCTTCATCTCCTACACCGGTAGAGTAGGAACGATCAAGCAATACTGCCCTTAGCGCATGAAATATTTCAACTCCACAACGAAGTGCCTCCCGGTAAGAGTCAAATCCTATCGGAAGTACCATGAATTCCTGAAAGTCGATCAAGTTGTCGGCATGAGCACCACCATTAATAATGTTCATCTGGGGAATCGGCAAAGTATATTCATTGTTGCCGTATAACTCCCCCAAATATTGAAACAACGGCATCCTGGCTACGTTGGCAGCAGCATGAGCAACAGCCATGGACACTGCCAGTACTGCGTTTGCTCCCAGATGGCTCTTGGCTTCAGTACCATCAAGTTCGATCAGGAATGAATCGATACTTTTCTGGTCAGAAACATTCATGCCACATAATTCGGGTTGAATAAGCGATTGAATGTTGTCTACCGCAGTTTGAACACCTTTGCCCAGATAGCGAGATTGATCGCCATCACGAAGTTCTAGCGCCTCCAGAGAGCCGGTCGATGCTCCCGATGGTACAGCAGCCGACCCTCGAGATCCATTTTGAGTCTCTACCTCGGCCGCTACTGTAGGGTTACCGCGGGAATCAAGAGCCTCCCATGCCGTGATTTTTTTGATCCGTTGTAATGACATTTCGCTAACTTCAGATTAGTATCCTTCAATATCGAGATTGTTGAAGGAACTTGCTAATTCATGAATTTTGATTAATTGAGAAAGCAATTCTTCCATGCGTTCCAATGGCCATGCATTTGGACCATCACTAAAGGCATGATCAGGGTCCGGATGTGTTTCCATGAATAGACCATCAATTCCTACCGCTACGGCAGCCCGAGAAAGAGTTGGAACGAACTGTCTTTGTCCTCCGGATTTTCCTCCCGCCGCACCCGGCAGTTGCACGGAATGAGTTGCATCAAACACAACCGGAAAATCGAGTGTTTTCAGGATTTGCAAGCCACGCATGTCAACCACCAGGTTATTGTATCCAAAGCTATTGCCTCGCTCGCATAACATGACTTGACAAGCTGGATTTGTATTCTGAACTTTACCTGCCACATGCTCCATTTCCAAATGTGACAGAAACTGCCCCTTTTTTATATTGACGGGCTTGCCGCTGACAGCAGCGGCCTCAAGCAAATCCGTTTGCCTACATAAAAAGGCAGGGATCTGGAGTACATCAACAGTTTTCGAGGCTTCGAGAACATCTTCAACACTATGAACATCCGTAATCACCGGTACTCCGACCTCGTTACGAACTTCAGCCAGAATTTCGAGTCCATCTTTGCGTCCAGGGCCTCTATGAGAATGGTGTGAGGTCCGATTGGCCTTGTCAAATGAGGACTTGTAGATGAAGTCGATACCAAGACGGGAGGTAATCTCTTTCAATTCCCCAGCCGTTTCAAGCGCCATTTCCCTTGACTCAATAACACACGGACCAGCAAACAGGAAGAATCTTCTGTTATCCCGTCCTGTAAACCCTGGTATTTTCATCTCATTCGTCATCACTTCAATCGACAATATCTACCCAGAGCGGGATTCTCGATACGACAGTCCTGCCCTGATATATTCATTGAACATTCGATGCCCGTCTCTGGGTGTTGAAGTGAATTCAGGGTGAAATTGACAGGCAATAAACCAGGGGTGATCGGGTAATTCAATAATCTCAACCAACCCGTCAAGTGAAAATCCAGCAAAGCGCATACCTGCCTGAGTCATTTTCTCAAGATAGTTGTTGTTGAATTCATATCGATGGCGATGACGTTCCCGGATGACATCTTTTCCATATATTTGACGATATCGCGAGTCGCTTGAAAGCTTGATATCCTGTCCCCCCAGGCGCATGGTTCCTCCCATTGAACTTTGTTCATTGCGAAGTTCAATATTTCCCTGATCATTCATCCACTCTGTAATAAGAGCAATGACAGGCCACGGCGTGTCAGGACAAAACTCGGTACTATGTGCTCCATCCATACCAAGTACATTACGGGCATATTCGATAATTGCAACCTGCATTCCCAGACAAATCCCCAAATAAGGAATCTTGTTTTCTCTCGCATACCCTGCAGCCAGTACCATGCCTTCAATGCCTCGCTCTCCGAATCCGCCTGGAACCAGAATCGCATCCGTTGCGTGCAGGAGACCTGCACTTCCCTCCTTTTCCAATTCAGAGGAATCGACATAGTTTATGTTGATTCGGGCCCGGGTATGAATACCAGCATGAATCAGTGCTTCCGACAATGACTTGTAGGACTCGGTAAGACTCACATATTTGCCGACCATTGAAATGGTCAATTCATGTTCTGGTTCTCTGCTTGCCTTGCCAACCTTTTTCCATGCAGACAAATCCGCCTTCGGAACATCAAGCCTGAATTGGGAAGCAACCAGTTCATCCATATTCTGTTCCACGAGCAAGCCAGGAATATCGTAGATATTCTCTACATCGATACCGGAAATTACGGCGGATTCTTCAACATTGGTAAACAGGGCTATTTTCTTTCTGGACGAACTTGGCAACATGCTTTTGGCCCGGCAAAACAGGATATCCGGCTGGATACCGATGGATCGAAGTTCCTTGACTGAGTGTTGAGTCGGCTTGGTCTTTATTTCGCCGGCGACCGATATTTCGGGTACCAGAGTCAGGTGTATGAACATGGTCGATTCACGGCCCAGTTCGATTCGCATTTGACGTATTGCTTCAAGAAACGGCAGAGATTCAATATCACCGACAGTGCCGCCAATTTCAATCAGTGCAATGTCTGACTGTCTGGAACCCCTAAGGATTGAATCCTTGATCTCATCAGTGATGTGCGGGATGACCTGGACAGTTCCACCTAGATAACTTCCCTCTCTCTCCTTGCGAATGACCGTTTCATAAATCTGGCCTGTTGTGAAATTATTGTCCTTGCCCATTACCGTCCGAACAAAGCGCTCATAGTGCCCAAGGTCCAGGTCGGTTTCTGTCCCGTCATCCGTTACAAACACTTCGCCGTGCTGGAATGGGCTCATGGTTCCGGGATCAACATTGATGTAGGGGTCAAGTTTGAGCAAGGTGATGTTCAGCCCCCGGGACTCAAGCACGCTTCCCAGCGAAGCAGAAGCGATGCCCTTGCCTAATGAAGATACAACTCCCCCGGTAATGAAGATGTATTTGGTTTCATTCATGAGTCAGTGAGATGGCAATACCCATGATAGGTCAAACCTCGATGACTGAAACACTGGAGCGATACAAGCCACCGCAAAACCGAAGTGGCGGTCAGCTATATGGAACACATGAAGAGAACTCTGCATGGACGGATAGTATAACGCAAGTTCAGTGTTCAATTTCGATATGTTGAAAAACAGGCCCCCCTGCCAACCTGCCCACTATCATCCTGCCTGACTCAAACAAGGAAGCAGCCTCTGTTCCAGGGTATCGAGAGAATCACAATCCACTGTCGTCCCAATACCATGGACCCAGACTATACGATCCCGATACAAAATGCATGGAATGAGTCGGCGCTCCCAGGGAGGAATACGATAGGACTGTTGGAGTTTTCGAATCATCGAGGACATGGAGCGCTTTGGCAAGTTGATCATTTTATGTCCACAATGCCAGGCAAAGCTTAAGGCCGACGAGCTAATGCAGTCTTGTGGCAATCCAGAATCACCCTTGACGAATCGCAAGACAATGCCGATTTCCTGTAGCTTTGTGATTCCCTCGTCCCAGGAAACAAAACCTGGCTCGGGAATTTCAGTATCGATCAATCTGGTCAGGTAAATTTTGCGATCAAAATACCGAATTTGCCCATCTGCCACTGGAAGTTCTGCATACCGGGTTGAACTATTCTTCATTTGCCTCAAAAAACTATTCATCTGTTTATCGGTGGGAGAGGAACGTCCCGACCGATGCAGCCATAACCTCATCAATCCAAAAACCAGGGGTTCATCATCCAGATCAACATTCGATAGATTGATCGGGTCGGCAAGACACAGGAGACTCTTTGCGCCACATTCAACAATTTCCAAAAATCTTTCCGTTAGTGACTTCTCATGATTCTGGCTGATCTGCCGACAGAATTCCGTAGCCGCGACCAATCGCTCCCGTGTAACTCGCCCCCTTTCATAGAGGACAGGCAATAGACGATTTCGCAGATAATTCCGGTCAGCATCATTCCGTACATTCGAAGGATCATCAATCCAGTCAAGGCCATGTTCCATTGCATAAGTCCGGATATGCTCCTTGTTAAATCCAAGTAGCGGTCTCACCAGTTGGACGGAGGAGCCATGAAGAATAGGTCTTGTGAAACGAATTCCTGCCAATTGCGTGATATCACCTCCACGAAACATCCGATTCAGAAATGTTTCTGCCTGATCGTCTGCATGGTGGGCAGTCAGAACCACCCCATCGGGTTCAGCCAAGCATGCCAGCCAGCGATAACGAAGCTCTCGACCTCTTGCCTCTATATTTTTATTTGATTTCAGTTTATTGCCAGCACTATTTGAAACAAATTCTACTTGAAAACGTATAGCCCATTGGCGACAGGCTTCAATCCATTGTTTCGAGTTTTCTTCCAGGCCATGGTCATAGTGCGCCGCGACCAGTACAACCGTCTGATCATTGCTGGCAATCATTGACATGCCATGAAGAAGCACCTGTGAATCACACCCTCCACTGTAGGCCACAATAATTTTCTGGTCTTTCCGAACCCCCAAATCAGTGAACAGGATTCGCTTCAGACCTTCGGAAGAGAAATTCAAAATACCGACAGTTATTTTTTCGATTTGAGTGCCCCAAATCCCATCAATCGGTTGTATCGTCTTTCCAGCAACTCATCAGTGGGGAGGGCGCTCAGTGAGTCCAGTACCTGAACAAGTGATAATTTCACGGAAATAGCGACACCATCATAATCACGATGGGCACCTCCCAGAGGCTCACTCACAACCTCATCAACCAGATTCAGCTTCATTAAATCGCCAGTGGTCATTCCCATCGCTTCAGCTGCCTGATCTGCCTTATCGGAACTTTTCCATAAAATTGATGCACAACCTTCGGGAGAGATTACCGAATAGGTTGAATATTGAAGCATCATCAGTCGATCACACACACCGATAGCGAGTGCTCCTCCTGACCCCCCTTCTCCAATGACCATGGAAACAATTGGTGTAGCAATACTGGTCATCAACTGAATGACGCTGGCTATTGCATGACTCTGCCCACGCTCTTCTGCACCCACTCCCGGATAAGCACCTGGCGTATCGATAAAGGTAACTACCGGCAAGTTGAATTTTTCGGCCAGTTTCATAACCCGTTGAGCCTTTCGGTAGCCTTCCGGTTTCGGCATTCCGAAATTACGATAGGTGCGCTCCTTTGTATCCCTTCCTTTCTGATGGCCAATTACTGCAACGCGAAAAGGTCCGATAAACCCCAATCCCGAGATGATGGCCGGATCATCCGCGAACATCCGGTCTCCATGAATTTCCTGAAAATCATCGATAATTCTTTCAATGTAATCAAGTGTATAGGGTCTTTGAGGGTGCCGGGCAATCTGCGTGATCTGCCAAGCCCCCAGTTTGGAAAAAACTTCGCGAGTCTGTTCATGACTTTTATATCGCAGACGTTGTATCTCCTTCTCCAGGCTTAAATCACCATCTTTACTGATACGCTGTAATTCGGCAATTTTCTGCTCAAGCTCCTCAATTGGCTTTTCAAACTCCAAAAATGTTAGACTCATTACAAAACCCTGTGTTGGTCGAGTTTATATGCACATATAGTAAGCCGAAAATCACCAGTTTACTGCTTAATCTTTCGATAAAGAATTGTTTTCAGGTGATCCTCCGTCGATTCAAACACGGGTTTGTTGTGGTTTTCGCTTTCCATAAGGGGTACTACTTTTGTACGCACGCCCATGCCTCTTGCATCGACATGTCCATAGTCTTTCAATGGGGATTATATACCTGTTTCCCCAAACCCCTTTCTATCCGTTTTTCCGCTTCATGAATCTCCAGTTTCTTTTGGGGGTTGTTTCATGATTGCTTTCGCGACATTTTCGGGTATGTCCTTGATAATCTCGAAATCCTCATGATACCTGGACTGGTTCTTGCGGGGCTTCAATTGTTTAGGCATGGCCATGGATATTCCCTCCATTAACTGCCAATCATGGAAAGATGGATTTGCACGGGTTTGCCCGTATCGGGATTTGCCATTGTAGGCAGCTTGGGAGCAACCCCTTCAAAATATTCCTCAATCGATCAGAATTGTAACTTGGGATAAGAACTTGCCCCGATTGTATAGGTTCCAAGTTCCCCTGCTTTTGCAAATGCAGAGCTTGTTGTGGTTTTTCTCATGATAATGAATACACCGGCAGATGCTTTTTCACTCTCTATCACGTACAGAAAATCACGCAACTTTGATGCAGTATAACCACCACCTTTCACTTGTGCTATGACCAGTCCGGATTCAGTTTTATGCTTTCTTGGGATGTCCATTTCTATACCTGAAGACAAATATATCTTTCCTCGTCCGTCGAGGCCCCCGTCTCCCGTTTTGACTTCATTGGGAGCCAGCCCTTCCACTCTTGTACAGCCCATGCTTCAAAATCATAAGGATTGGAATCCAGCATCATTCTTGCTGACTCCATGTCTGTAGGCATGCCATAGGCCGGGATTTCTGGACTTCTGAATCTTTCGTTTTTGACCAAGTCAACTGCTCTTGGACTGATGTCAATGCCAATCCATTTCCGATTGTTTCCGTGAGCGCTTCAAGTGCAGTCCCCCCTCTTCCCGTTCATCAACAACTTGTAGAACAGGTATAGCGGGTGAGTGAAATCAGGCAGAAAGGGTTCACCTCTCCATCAAACTAGCTAAAGGCCTGTTGCTGAGTCTCCAGTCCCTGTAGACCATGAGCATGTCCAGATACACCCCTCTGGCTATCCGGGTCACTTCAGGGATACGGTAGAAATCCTCTGGAAAAACGCGTAAATATAATCACATACCCTCATGAGGGCATGTAGTTACTCTAATTCTTGTGGAAAATTTCATGATTTCCCCTCGAATAGAAGCTCGTTAGTGAACCAACCTACTCGCTACATTAAACCTACAAGAGAATTATTATGACCATCGAAGTTGGAAAACCCGCTCCTGATTTTGTATTGAATGACCAGCATGGTAAAGCACGGTCTCTCAAGGAATTCCGCGGCAAGGACGTGATCATTTACTTTTACCCTAAAGACAACACGCTAGGATGCACAAAACAAGCATGCAGTTTCAGGAATATCTGGGAAGATATTATTGCAACTGGTGCAGTGGTGCTCGGAGTTTCACCGGACAATTCCAAATCACACACTAGGTTT
>JAJEAV010000056.1 GCA_022822625.1 Gammaproteobacteria bacterium
CCGCTCCGATGCCTCGAAGGAACCGTAGGGAACCACCGACGTCAGGGTCGATTCCACCTTCCCGGAATCCGCATGATCCCCCTCGCCGTCCGACTGCAGCAGCGCCAGGCCCAGCAGCCAGCCGTCCCGGGCGTAGTCCGCACCCAGCATCGCCGTGGTCGTCTCCCCGTCCAGGGTGAACGTGCCCTCCCGGCCGTCGAAGGAGGACTCGCTTCCCCGGCCCCAGAACGACAGGCTCCCGCCCATCGCGTCCTCGCGGCCCGTCGCCGTGAAGCTGCTGCCCGGCAGCGCCTCCCTGAGCGCCATTGCTTCCGTGCTCCAGTCGTGACCGGTTTCCCTCAGGCCCCAGCCGTGACGGTCTTCAGGGATCCGGACGTTACGGTCTACAATACCCGAACCGTCAGAACCGGAACCGGTGAAGGAACCCGGGTCGAGGTGGCCGGCCAGCGTGCCCTCGACCCCCGCCGTGCGGGGCGCCACCATGCGGCCCGAGACCCCGTCCAGCGCCTGCTGCGCCACCGTGCGACCGAAGCGGTTGAGCCATGCCGCCGACATCGGGTCGGCGTGCCGGATCGTCACCGAGGCCGAGCCGTCCGTGGAATGCGGCGTGTAGCCCGCCCCGGCCAGCACCCGGGCCATGATGCTCCCGTTCGCCTCGTCCGGGGCATCGTGCTCCGTCATGACGGTCAGCGTCGCCGTACCCCCCGTGCCGATGGTCACGGTCCTCGTGCCGGTCTGGCCCCGCCGGGCCAAACCGCCGGTCTCGGTCACCTCCACACGGACCATGATGTCCGCGCTCGGCGGGGGCACGGCGGTCAGGGTGAAGACGGCATCGCCGCCCGGGGTGATGCTACCACCCCCCGTGACCCTGATCTCCGGATCGGTAGCGTCCGGAACCCCGTCGGGATCGGTAGTATTCGGGTCTCCATCGGGATCGGTAGTGCCCGGGGCCCCGTCGTCGTCGCTCACCGTCACCGAGGCGCTCGACGGACTGCCCTGGGCATAGTTGCCGGAGCTGCGCAGCGACAGCGTCACCGTGCCATCCGGTTCGTCCGTGCCATCGTCCACGGTCGGCACAGAGTAGGACGCCGTGCTGGAACCGATCGCTATCGTCACCGACTGGTTGCCCTCGTTCCCCGCCGCCACGAAGTCCCGCCCCCCGACGGCGTCTTCCCTTACGCCCAGAAGAACCGTCAGCGCCGATGTGGTCGCACCCGTGCGGCGCACCGTGAAGTCCGCGTCCGTACCCTCCGTCACCGGCGATGCCCCCGCCGTGATGGTGACCACGGGCAACTGTGGCGGCGGCGGGGCCTCGTCGTCATCGCTCACCGTCACCGAGGCGCTTGGCGGACTGCCCTGGGCATAGTCACCGGAGTTGCGCAGCGACAGCGTCACCGTGCCGTCCGGCTCGTCCGTGCCGTCGCCCACGGTCGGCACAGTATAGGACGCCGTGGCGGAACCGATCGGTATCGTCACCGACTGGTCGCCCTCGTTCCCCGCCGCCACGAAGTCCTGACCGCCTGCGGTGTTCTCGGCCACCTCCAGAAGGACCGTCAGCGCCGATGTGGTCGCACCCGTGCGGCGCACCGTGAAGTCCGCATCCGTACCCTCCGTCACCGGCGACGTCCCCGCCGTGATGGTGACCACGGGCAACTGCGGCGGCGGGGCCCCGTCGTCGTCGCTCACCGTCACCGAGGCGCTCGACGGACTGCCCTGGGCATAGTTGCCGGAACTGCGCAGCGACAGCGTCACCGTGCCATCCGGCTCGTCCGTGCTGTCGCCCACGGTCGGCACGGCGTAGGACGCCGTGGCGGAACCGATCGGTATCGTCACCGACTGGTTGCCTTCGTTCCCCGCCGCCACGAAGTCCTGACCGCCCGCGGTGTTCTCGGCCACCTCCAGAAGGACCGTCAGCGCCGATGTGGTCGCACCCGTGCGGCGCACCGTGAAGTCCGCGTCCGTACCCTCCGTTACCGGCGACGTCCCCGCCGTGATGGTGACCGCGGGCAACTGCGGCGGGGTGTTGTTCACCACGAAGCTGTTTTCGTTGCTCCCCATGGGTGTCGTGACCGACAGCGCGTTGCCGCTCGCGTCCCTGATGTTCTGACCGTTCGCGAAACCCAGCGTCACCGGCCCGTTGAGATCCGCAAGGTTCCCGCCCGAGGCCGTGACGTCGTAGACCGTGGTCGAAACCGCCGTCATCGCCAGCGTCGCCGTCGTACCGGAGACGGTGAAGTCCCCCGTATCCACGTTCTGCACCGCCTCGTTGAAGGTCACCCGCCAGGTCAGGCTGTCGGCGGAGGTCGGCGAGGCGGACGGCGAACGACGCACGATCGACGAAACCCGTGGCGCAGTCGTGTCCGTGATGCCATCATTGTCCTCGATGGTCACCGTGGTCGTGGAATGGGGAGCCGCGGAATACCCGGCCGGAAACGGATCGATGCCGACCCCCGGCGACCGATCAATGTCGATCCTGAAAGTCTCGTCCGGCTCCACCACCTCGTGATTCCACGCGTTCGACCTCACCACCTCGGGCGACTCGTCCACGGTCTGCACGGTGAAGGTGTGCGATGTGGCATTGGCCGGAATGGTCACGCTTTCGGGCGACGCCTCGTAGTCCTTGCCCACCGGGAATCGCCGTTTGCTGTCATAGCTGACGTGCCATCTGCGGGCCGTGCCGCCATTCCCCCTGTCCGCATCCCGGTAAACGAAGCCCAGTTCCGTGGCCGTGGCACGCGGCGGGGCAATGTTCACCGTCACGCTGATGCTCCCGCCCTCCGTCACGCTGTGGGAACTGCTGGCGAAACTTATCGTGCAGTTCTCGTCGTCCTCGATGGTCACCACCGTCGAGCCCTGGGACCCCACCGTGATGCCGGCCGGCAGCCTCGAAGCGTCGATCGAAATCTCCAGGGTCTCGTCGCTCTCGCACTCGGTGTCCCCGAAGAGCGGGATGTCAATGGAGTTGCGAAGACTGCCATTCGCGACGAACGGCACCGTGGCCCTGGCCTCGTAATCCTCCCCCGCCGTCGCCGTGATGTCCCGGTAGACCAGCGGCACCTCGAAGTCACGGCCGATTACGACATCCGTGGTCAACGTCGGCTGTATCAGCGATGGAATATCTGTCTCGGGCGTGGAGAAGGACGGCTCGAAGAAGGACAGGACAAACGACGTCGGCGAATCCGTGAGGGTCAGCGTGGTCGTATTACCGCCCCCGCTCAGGGTCACCGTCTCGCCCTGTTCGACCGTATTGTCCTCGATCACGTCAATGCGCAAACCGCCGTAGAGGCGTCTGCAACGGATACTGGACGTGTTGCAGGGCATGTGCGCGCCATGGAAGGTGATCGTGGGACTGGCCCCGCCCAGGTTGCTGCAGGTGACGGCCTGCATGCTGCCGCAGATGAGCCGGTAGTCCGTCCCCCGGGTGGCGGTGCCCCCGACGGACAGCGGCAGCATCACCGTCTCGTCAGCGGCCAGGTGCTGCGACAGGACCACTATCAAGGGTACGTCCAGGCCCTCCGAAAACGTCGTCCCGGCGATGCCGGAAGCCACATCAAACGTAGGCGGGGCCTTCACCGTGACCGCCACACTGGGAATTGTCAGGGACGTCGGGTAGGTCGTCGTGTCGGCCGAGGACTGGACCGCATGGCTGACCGTGGTCGTGCCCGCACCCCGGCCGGTTACCGTGAACGTCTGCGGGGTGTTCCAGTTCGAACTCGTGAAGGTCCGGGTCGAGGGCGAGACCGTCGCCGTCGACGTCGCCCCCGACGTCGCGGAAATCACCACGTTCCCCGAGGGCTGGTTCTCCAGCACCACCGTGTAGGTCGCCGACTGCGTGTTGAACACCGACAGGCTCTGCCGGGACACCACAACCCCTTGCGGCGCCGCCTTGATCGTGAAGTTGGCGGACAGGTTGGGAGGAAATGTATTGCCTTCCTGGTCTCCCCACCGAAGCAGATTGGCATCACTACCGCCCCTGACAGTCACGGTGACTGGATCGTCCACCGTAATCTCCGGGCCGCTGTAGGCCAGGGTGATCTCGGCGGAGCGATGGCCCTTGGTCCCCCCGCCGTGGGAGTGGGGCTGCTCCCGCGCGAGCAGCTTGCCGCTCGCGATGGTCAGGCCCGAAGGCGCACCCGACAGTGTGATCTTGGCGAGACCCGTCGCGCTAAACCTGGCTTCGCCGGTGGGATTCCTCAAGGATCCCCCACTCCTCTCGTCTTCGTGCACATTAACGCTGCCAGCCAAGCCCCCGCCACCTCCGCCGATAAAGGTGGAGTTCTTGGGAATCAGGGTGATTGTGGCGCCGTCCAGGGAGGCCGCCTGGATCTCGGTCGGGTTGAGCACCAGGCTTGCGGTCTGGGCCTGTGCGCCGGCAGAGAGGCCGAGCAGCAGTGGCAGGAGCGGAAGAAGACCGGCAGCCCGGCGCAGGAATCCCGCAATGGCGCGGGCGGAAGACTCAGGCGGGGAGGTGGATGGGCGGGAGCGGCCCCATGCCGACGCACCCATGGCCGGAGCACGGGCGCAGTGGGGGGGGGGGGGGGGGATACCTTGCCGAAAATCAACCTGTTATTCGTTTTATTCATCATCATGTTACGGTCTGGTGGTAGCGGGTGCTTCGTAACCCAGGGATGGCGTTTCCCCTGTCGTCGCAAACGAAAGGAATTCTATACAACCCGACACCCGGATGCAACGACTACGAATCAAACTTTCTATCCATTTCCAGAATTGATCACTGCATGAATCCCGATATGCATAAAACACCCGTATCCGCACTGTCTTTAACGCCACTTTTTGTGGAATCAACTATGTAGAATACATTGTAGTCAGGCCTTGGCCAAACGATGTCGGGCCTTCGTCTCCGACACACCTGGCAAATCGGGTCAAGGAACACGGCATTATCGGCATCAACAAGTCAATTACCCAGGGTCGAAAAAGCGTTTGTGATAGATATGCCTATGCAATAACCAGAAACAGGTTCGGTTACATCAGAGTATTCGAAATCCTGAATGGAGAGCAAAACGCTGTTGGGGACAATAAATCCGAAAGTAGTCCGAAAACCATGACAGACAACGTTAGAATAGTACTTATTCGGTTGCTTGACATGCCGGCCCACAAAAACAACTTCCTCGCCATGTCAGGGTGGCTGAAATGAATTTCCCATGTTTGCAAATCAGTACGCGTGACCTTCGAACTCGATTACGATCGCAATCTCCATAAAACCAATATCCTGAAGATCAGCATGCCCGAAATTACGGCTCGTCGAATAACGCGAGATCTTGAAATACCCAGTCTGCTCCCCTGCAATCAATGGTCAAGGTTAATCCTGATCATGGTCGGCATTCTCATGCTGAGTGCGTGTGCAACCCAGAAACATCCACCTCCCGGCATCGGTTATTCCATCGACTGGAACGAGGTCCCAGACTGGACCGAAGACCGACATGCCGACTCATGGCCGGCACTAATGAACAATTGTCGTGTTCTCTCCAACCGGCAAGTATGGGCCCAGATTTGCAAAGCGGCTCAAACACTCGATAGTCCAGACCACAAGCAGGCCCGGGGGTTTTATGAAGCCTGGTTTTCCCCCCACATCGTGCATGGTGCAGATGGCAAATCCACAGGACTCATCACTGGTTACTACGAACCTTTGCTATTCGGCAGCACGGAACCCGATGAAGATTATCGATATCCTATCTACAGACGCCCCGAAAACCTGCTCAAAATCGTTCTTTCCGATGTTTACCCGGAACTCAAGGGCAAACGCATACGAGGACGCGTCGAAGGTAATCGAGTAATCCCGTATTTCTCTCGCGAACAGATCGATTCCGAACAGAATCCGCTTGAGGGACTGGAATTACTCTGGCTGAATGATCATGAAGACGTATTTTTCCTGCACATCCAGGGGTCGGGGCGAATAAAACTAACCGATGGTCGCACTGTGGGAGCTGGCTACGCCGACCAAAACGGACATCCCTATGTAGCCATTGGCAGAGTATTGATTGAGCGGGGAGAACTCGAACGTGAAGAAGTCACCTTGTTCACGATACGGGAATGGTTGCGTGATAACCCCGATCAAGCTCGTGCATTGCTCAACGAAAACCCAAGCTACGTGTTCTTCGAAATCAGGGAAAACGTCAAGGAAGGGCCAATCGGATCACTGACAACGCCACTTACACCAGAACGAAGTATCGCGATTGACCCCACGGTAATTCCGCTCGGCACTCCAATTTGGCTGCAAACCACTCTTCCTGACAATCCTGAACAACCTCTCAATCGTCTCTACATTGCCCAGGATACTGGCGGCGCAATCAAGGGGCCATTGCGCGCAGATATATTCTGGGGGAATGGCGATAGAGCAGAACGAATGGCCGGCATCATGAAACAGCCAGGCAAACTTATCGCCTTATTGCCCAAAACTGCCTCAATTGAGAGGTAGGGTCGGAATCACCTGCTCAGGCATTGACCGGCAATTGTCGCGATCTTGTTTTTGAGTCAACCAAACCGCTCCTCCATCGCACTTCCAATCAACTCATGACGCCAGCCCTTCATGAGCCTTGATCGGGGCTCACCTCGAAGAAGCGACTCGACATCTTTGCGACTGCCCAAAAGCCCCTCGCTGATACCGTACTCTGCTGCAATGGAACGCACCATTTTCCTGGCATCTTTCACATCCTTCTTGAATTTTCGATCAGGCAGCACTCTCAAAGTATTGTCCTGATTACCGGAACCGACTTCATGCTTTTTGACAATCTCAATCAGCACATGCCCAAACTTCTTGACGTTGCCCTTGCTCAGTGAGGGAATTTTCCACAGTTGATTGATTTTCCTGGGACGACGAAAGCATAACTGAACCACTGCCTGATTGGACAAGATCCAACCTCTGGGCCGATCCCATTTTTGGGCAAGACGCTCTCGCCAGATGACTAGTTCCCTGGCAATATTTTTCGCGCTGTCAGGAACTTCCAGACTGCTGAATTGATACCACACATTCTCCGGTTTTATTGTCAAAACGGACTGTTTGGCCACCTCCTTACACTCCTGCCTGAACCACTCGATCTTTCCGGACTGCTCCATCTTCGATTCAAGAATGCTGCGAACTTTATCCAGATAAATCACATCATTTTCTGCATAATTCAATTGTCTTGACGTCAACGGACGCTTACTCCAATCGCTCCTGACCTGATCCTTGTCAATCACCACCCCACAAAGATCATGGACGATGCTGGAATAGCCGATCGACTCACTATAACCACAAAAAGCAGCGGCAATCTGGGTATCAAACAAGCCATTAAACATGAAATTTCCCCGTCTTGCCAATGCTTCCAGATCCTGGAAGCATGCATGCATGATCAAGTCTGTTTCCGCACGCTCAAACAGGCCGCCAAGTACATCGAGATTTTTTATGTTCAGCGTATCAATGCCTACCGTTCCGTATTCTGAATGCACCTGAATCAGACACAGGACTGGATAATAGGTCTGATAACGCATAAATTCGGTATCAATGGCTATCCAGTCACAGTCATGCCAGGCCTCGACAAGGCCCCGAAGGCGCCTTTCTGCTTCAATCAGTTCCACAACAGCCTCCTGACTCAACTATCCTGCACATGGATTATCATGATACGTGATGGCTTCGCATTACTACATCATCATGCTGATTGATACACATGCTCTCTCCATGCCTTCAACATCCATCAATTCCGGCCAAGGTGTCCTTTCCCACCATGCCATCCCCCGCCGGAACACAAGACATTCTACAGATAAATCCGCATCCGCCTCATACCCCGAATGACCGGTCAGCGAAATGTACAAGGATATCCTTCATGTAGTGCAGAAGACCCGATTCCATTTGAAAATCGACATCGTACGGCTTCGACCGGTCTGTACATATGTCGATTAAGAGCCGGGCAAGGGGGTTTGCCATGCATCATTTTCGCTGCACCAAAATATTTTTTCGTCTTGAACGCAACGCCCGCATGGACCTGTCGGCCCAACCAGGCATCGAGGCATCGCTCAAGTTAACCAGGGATCATGCCAACCAATTCACACAATTCATCCGCGATTAGCCAGGCTGATGATGGTGTCAGCTTCTCATCTCCGCCACGAAAATCATATTTTGCGCATCAACATCTTTTCGGAGGACCGGCATGCCCGGCCATTCATCGTTGCAGGCATTGTCACCGGCACTCCATGCAAATTTCAGATGGAAATCAGGCTATTTTGGCTCCATGCATTCAATGCTCATGTCTGGGATAGTAAGCCTCAAGCTGCTCTACCGAAACCCTGAGCGTATCCACAATATCCATATCAACCGTCTGTTTGGCCTTCATTGCATTGACGATAACAGCATGATGAACTGTAAGACGCCTAGCATAGTCATCCTGTGACGATTTCACGCGTTGAGTCAGAAAATAATCACTGATCGAGTCGATGATGTCTTGAGCATGCTGCTCCTTGTTCATGACCCAACGAACCAGCTGGTTCTGTGATTGCGGGTCAGACTTACCAGACAGCTCATTTATTTGTACAATCGACTTGCGGATAGTTTCCACATCTTCCAACATGGTTGCAACGCGTGCATGATCGTCATAGATGCCGCAGGGAATTTGACAGTGCGCGATTGCGGACTGGTTAATCAAAAGAGTCAAAAGCGCCAGAGTTGTTCCATGGGAAAGTAGTTTGGATAACATTATGACCTGCTACCGAGCATTGTGAGTTAATGAATTTCCAGACTATTATAGCAGAATACGACAGCAAAAATGCGGGTTCATGAAAAATCGAACGTATGAAAGCCGGATCAGATAAACTGGGCGGATACAACAAGAATTACTGATAGTTGCCTATCTGGTGAAGCGGAGGACAGCCATGAACCTGAATGTTGAGGACCTCCTCGGTGCCGTAGATCGCATGGTGTCTACCCTGTAGCGTACGACAGATTTTTACGTGGGCGACACGGTCGCTCCGGATTGAGGCACGCTCTCGACCCAGATCATGAGAGCTGACAAGGGGGTCCGAGTTTCCTGTCAACTTGCCTGCCGATCTCTCGTCAATCCAGCATGAACAACCTGCCACGCCCAGTGGCAAACACCTCATCTCCCCAATTCCCCCCTGAGACACTTCAGGAAACACTGTCCGGAAAGGAAAACCGACTCCGATTACAGCCTGCCTGAACCGTTCCGGTACAATCCGGCACATCCGTCCAGACGTCCTGAAACAACCGCAACACAATTCAACCCGAAAAAACAGGACAAGAATCGACAAGATGGCCTGGTCCTGTGGAGAAGATAACCCATATCGTCCCAACCGGCTATCCAACACCCCCTGTATCCCAATGATACTGGCCACGATACTGCACCAAAAAGAACCGTCCGCGAACATGGCAAATTCATCTCTCCAATGACTTGTAATAGGGGGTGGTGGTATCATTCAATATTCATGTCAACATGCTTGTTGGGGAATATGACTACCCTGTTTCCGAAGATTGCCCTATTTCTGAATATGTGCCTGTTCCGGGTAAAGCCCGAGGACCTGCCCGTCTCAAAAAACCTGCTGATACACTGCATCGCAGCAACGACTGTCGTATTCATGATACGCAACATCATGCTGACAGACAGCAGTGGTGCAGTGGTTTATGCACTGATTCAAAGCACCATGCTGGGAGTTAGTCTGTACCTGTTTCTCAAGATGTATAAAAAAACCGAGCGCTGGCTCCAGTCTGCTTCCGCACTCTATGGCTGTTCGGCCTTCATGGTCGCAATTGCGTTACCGATTCTGGCCTTCGCAGGACCAGATGTGATCTTTGATCCGACATTCGATCTCACCAAGATACTCGTAGTCGTCACCAGCCTGTGGTACTTCATCGTTACCATCTTCATCCTCAGGGAAACACTGGAAATCAGCAATTTTGGCGGTTTCGGAATGGCCATTCTTCTAGAGGTCATGATCGGTCTTTCGATGGCCGGAATAACCGGTCTCACGGGGCCCCTGTAAATTGAAAATCTTTATCGCAGGGATATGCGGCACCTTCATGGCCGGCATTGCCCAGATCGCTGAACAGATCGGGAATCAGGTAAGCGGATGTGATGACAATGCCTACCCGCCGATGTCTACCCGTCTGGCCGATGCCGGAATCCAGGTAAAAAGGGGATATAACCCCGACTACCTCGATGAAGATATAGACCTGGTTGTCATCGGCAACGTACTCTCGAGAGGAAATCCACTGATTGAATCAATCCTTGATAGAGGGCTAGCCTACACCTCTGGCTCACAGTGGCTGCATGATCATGTTCTTACGCACCGAAAAGTGATTGCCATCGCCGGAACGCACGGAAAAACGACCACCGCATCCATGGTCGCATGGATACTATCCGAGTGCAATATGGACCCGGGCTACCTGATTGGCGGACAACCTGGAAACTTCATGAAAACAGCAGAACTGGGGGCCTCGGAGTGGTTCGTGATCGAGGCGGATGAGTATGACTCGGCATTTTTCGACAAGCGCTCGAAATTCGTCCACTATCACCCGCATGTCGCAGTACTCAACAATCTTGAGTTTGACCACGGGGATATTTTTGACGATATCAAGGATATCAAGAAACAGTTTCATCACTTCCTGCGAATTGTTCCACCCAACGGAATAGTGGTTGCTAACCAGGATGACCACAATATTCCGGATTTGTTGGACATGGGTTGCTGGAGCCGGGTCGAATTCACCTCATTGCGTCAACATCAGACCGACTGGCATGCCAAGGCGCTGACCTGCGATCATTCCCAATTTGATGTCTACAACAAACAACGGAAAGCCGGTCATGTGAGTTGGCAATGCATAGGGGAGCATAACCTGCGAAATGCACTATCTGCGATTGCAGCTTCCCATGCTACCGGGGTGGCAATCGATAAAGCATCTGCTGCCCTGGAAGAATTCATTCCTGCGAAACGGCGTCTGGAATGCATCAACAAAACCGAGACCCTTTGCCTGTATGAGGACTTTGCCCACCACCCTACGGCAATTCGAGTGACCCTCGAAGCCTTGCGCAGCAAGCATCCGAACTCCAGTGTCACAGCGATCATCGACCCCAGCTCAAACACCATGTCTTGCGGGATGCATGGCAATGCCTTGGGCCGCTCCTTGAAGGATGCTGATCAGGCAATATTCTATGCTCCCCGGGAACTCGGCTGGAATCCCGATGCATTGGAAACCAGTACTCCGATCATCACCTGTCAAACCCGTGAACAGGTTCTTGAAGCACTGCAATTGAACTTGGCAGACAATAGCGTTATTATCTGCATGGGTAATCGAAGTTTCGATGATATCCCGGCGTGGCTTGGACAACATCTCAAACCGTAAACCTGAAATCGTATCAATCACTCCGATCATTAATCCCGTACCTGATTATGAATAACACTCGAAAATTTGTAATGCAACCGGCATTCGCTGCCGTTTTCGGTATTCTGGCCATGCTTGCATTAACAGGCCCGGTACAATCCCAGAGTATTCAGCCCGAAGAAGCCTTCATCAAGGATGGGCACTACACGGAACTTGAGCAGGTTCAGCCGGTTCAAACCGGAGACAAGATCGAGGTACTTGAAGTATTCTGGTATCAATGTCCGCATTGTTATCGATTGCACCCAGTCATCAATGAATGGCTGAATACCAAGCCGGATACTGCCGAATATATCCCCATGCCGGTCTACTTCAATGAGGCGCGTAATGAATTTCCAGCACGGGCGTTCTATACCTTCGAGGCTCTGGACAAGCTCGAGCCACTGCACAGCATGATGTTCCATGCCATTCATGACGAAAGACGCTCTTTCAGAAACAAGGAAGACCTGGCAACCTGGGCTGAACAATATGATGTGAGCGGTGAAGATATCATCAATACCTTTGACTCCTTTGCGATCGACAGCAAAATCAACTTTTCAAAGGTCATGACTCGTCAGTACGGCATTACCGGTGTCCCGACCATCATCATTGATGGGCGGTACATGACATCCGTATCCCATGCGGGAAATCATGAAAACCTGATTGATGTAATCAATTTCCTGATTGAGAAAGCACGTCAGGTTCGCCTCGAACTCGCCAAGTAACCACTTGCCGAAAAACCCGTCAGGATTTTGTAGAAAATCCACCACGGATGCGGAATCAGCCGACAAACCCGAAAATCCCGCAAAAACCAAAAATTCACGGACATCGGGGAGCGCGGGGACTCTATCCCGAAAACACGCTACACTCCGTCTCGTCTGCCGCCAGACTGGGATCAGATGCCGTTGAAATTGATGTCTGGGTCTCCAGAGACGACAGGCTGATAGTTCACCATGACCCGACACTCTCTCCGGCCATCGCTCGAGATGCAAGTGGATTATGGGTTGAAGAAGAATTGCCAATCCGTGACTTGAAGACAGTCGATCTGTCCAGATACGACGTTGGACGAATCAAACCAGACTCGGCATATTTTGCCAGGTTCCCCGAGCAGACACCTTGTGATGGACAGACCATCCCATCGTTCGAAGACATCGTCAATCTACTTCGGAAAATGGATGCCGACATTGAAATCAATATCGAACTGAAAAGTGACACTGACGACCCCTCCTTGATGCCTCCGGTCGAACAATACATCGATATCGCAACCAGGGAAGTCCTGGATCTCGGCATTGTTGATCGAGTCCTTGTGCAGAGTTTTGACTGGCGACTGCCACTTGGCATCAAGTCCAGACTGCCTGATATGAGGATTGGGTTGTTAAGCGATCAGGCTAGCCACCATGAGTATTCGGGCGATCAAAACCCTGGCCCAGAGCCATCAGATAGTGACGGCAGGTTAAATGACCTGCCGCATATTGTGGCTGAACTGGGTGCCGATGTCTGGTCCCCGAACTTTGTAGACATTGACGCCGATCTGCTTGCAAAAGCACATCAACACGGACTGGAAGTTTGCGTCTGGACAGTCAATCGCATCCAGCATATGCAGGATATGATGAACCTGGGAGTCGATATCATAACCACCGACTACCCGGATCGTCTGATTGACCTCAGATCCTGCCGGACAACCCAGGCAAGCCCTGACTGAAACAGGTTCATAAAGTTCGACTCCTGATCAGTGCTCGCCACCTTGCTTGAAGTTGAACATGGCACCCGCCCGGATTCCCGATGGCCATCGTGAAGTAATGGTTTTCAGCTTGGTATAGAACCGTACACCCTCAGGCCCATGAATCGAATGATCACCAAAAAGTGATCGTTTCCATCCACCAAAGCTGTGATAGGCCATCGGAACCGGTATCGGAACATTAACCCCTACCATACCGATCTGAATACGATTACAGTAATCCCGTGCCGTATCGCCATCCTTGGTGAAAATCGCGGTTCCATTACCGAATTCATGCTCATTGACAATTTTGACCGCCTCTTCATAGCTCTCGACCCTGACGATACACAGAAATGGCCCGAAGATCTCCTCTCGATAGATGGACATATCGGTTTTCACATGATCAAAAATAGTCGCGCCCACAAAACACCCTGATTCATGTCCGGCAATCTGCAGTCCACGCCCGTCACGAATCAGGGCTGCCCCTTCTTCTACGCCTTTTCCGATATAGCCCTCGATGCGGCTTTTTGCATCGGGGGTAACCACCGGACCCATTTCGGCATTCTCGTCAGTGTAGGGGCCGACTTTTAACGTATCGAGTCTGGGCATCAGTTTTTCAAGCAATGCATCTGCAGGATCATTACCCACGGAAACGACCACGGAAATTGCCATGCATCGCTCACCGGCCGAACCATAGGCGGCCCCCATCACGGCATCTGTCACCTGCTGCATATCTGCATCCGGCATGATCACCATGTGATTTTTCGCTCCACAGAGCGCCTGAACCCTCTTGTTATGGGCAGTTCCCTGATGATAGATATACTCGCCAACCGGCGTTGAACCTACAAAACTGATCGCCTGAACCCGAGGGTCGGTCAATAGGGTATCGACGGCCTCCTTGTCTCCGTTGACCACATTCAGCACATTCTCCGGCAAACCGGCTTCCGTCATTAATTCGGCCAGTCTGAGTGGGCATGAGGGATCCCGCTCAGAAGGTTTCAGGACGAACGTGTTACCACAGGCAATGGCAACCGGAAACATCCACATCGGCACCATGGCAGGAAAGTTGAAGGGAGTAATGCCTGCACAAACGCCGAGCGGTTGGCGTATGCCCCAGGAGTCTACGCCATCTGCAACGCTTGCCGAATATTCACCTTTCAGAAGCTGCTGGATACCGCAACAGAATTCAACGACTTCAAGTCCGCGAGTAATTGAACCCTTGGCATCTTCAATCGTTTTGCCATGCTCACTCGAGACCATCAGAGCCAATTCATCCATATGCCTGCGAATCAGTTCCCTGAAGTTGAACATCACCTGTACTCGCCGACCAGCCGGAGTAGCCGACCAGCCTGGAAAAGCATCTGCAGCGGACTGTATTGCCTGTTTGACTTCCTGCTCACTGGCCAGCGGTACCTGTTTCATTACCATGCCAAGGGCCGGGTTGTAGACATCGCCAAAACGCCCGCTTTGACCATCAACCCTCTGACCGCCAATATAATGATGCAGCTTTGCACAATCAACTGATTCGTGTTTCATGATTTAATCCAATAAAATTGCCAAGGTGTCCGACAAGTTATGGCCTGACCCTGCGCTTGTTCAATCATTGGTGAACATACAGTTGGCCGATCTGCCTTGCAAGAGGTCGGAGAAATTCGAGTATATAATGATTAACAGTTGAACAGAACATGCTGAACCCCGATTTCCCCAAAAAATTCGCTCTCTCCACAAAATTCCCTGCAAAATGCAATGACCGAGTATCTGTTTCAGCTTCCCAAACACAGCGAGGGAACACTGCAGTCCAGAATCCAGGAAATGATCGCCAATCATATTCTGGATGGATATTTTGATGTTTCCCAACCGTTACCATCCAGCCGTACACTTGCCAGACAATTAAACGTTGCCAGAAACACGGTTATCTTTGCCTATCAGACACTTGTCGATGATGGATTGTTGGTAACTCGGGAACGAAGCGGCTACTACGTCAATCAGAATGTGCTAAAGGGACGTGTCCATGTTCAACCTTATCAACAGGTCATTCAACCCGGTGGCAACGTTCAGTGGGACCACAAGTTAGCTGCTTTCCCGGGAGAACTCAGACAGAACAGCAAGCCCGGCGACTGGTACAAATATCCATATCCGTTTATATGCGGCCAATATGACCATAGCCTGTTTCCGATTTCCAACTGGCGAATATGCGCAAGGCATGCTGCATCGATCCAGTCGATACATCAATGGAGTCGCGACCGGAATGATCAGGACAACCACGAGTTAATTGAACAAATTCGCCAGAAACTGCTGCCTCGTAGGGGCATCTGGGCAGAGCCTGACGAACTGCTGATTGTCATGGGTGCCCAGCAGGGGATATTTCTGGCTGCACAGTTATTGCTGAATTCGGACAAGGTTGTGGGGCTTGAAACGCCGGGTTATGTCGATGCAGAAAATGTCTTTTCGATGTTTACCCCTCATACTGCCCGATTTGAAGTGGATAGTCAGGGGATTGTCATCAACGACAGGTTGTCAACTTGTGACTGCCTCTACACAACACCCTCGCACCATTACCCAACCACGGTCACCATGTCACTGGAACGTCGTTTCGAGCTTCTGGAAAAAGCCAGTCAGCATGACATCATCCTGATTGAAGATGACTACGAATGGGAATCCAACTTTATTGGCGAACCAACACCCGCACTCAAAAGCCTTGACCATGATGGACGTGTCATCTATATCGGAAGCCTGTCCAAAACCCTGGCTCCCGGCATCCGGCTCGGATATCTGGTAGGACCGAGTGAGTTCATTCGCCATGCACGTGCCTTGAGACGCCTCATGGTTCGTCATCCACCGAACAATAATCAGGTTATCGTTGCCGAGTTCATCAAGCGCGGCTATCATGATGCACTGATCACACGCCTAAGGAGTGTACTCAAGGAACGCTGGTCATTATTGGGTGACATGCTTGAGTCACACTTTCCCGGTGAAATCCGAAGATCAACGTTTGGCGGTTCATCATTCTGGATCCAGGGACCTGACCAGTTAAATGCCGATGAATTGGCTCTGACAGCGAAAAGACATGGCGTCTTGTTTGAGCCGGGTAGCGTGTTTTTTCACCGGAACGACTTGCCCAGGCACTTTTTTCGAATGGGGTTCTCCTCGATTCCTTCCGAAAGCATACCCGGAGGCGTAAAGCGGCTCTCCCAGCTCATGGATAGATGTCTGAACATGAAACCGGACTGACAATCCTGAACCCTGGAATTCGATGTCTTGAGATCTGACAGAATATTTACCGATCCATCTCCCAATATGCATAATACTTATATGGTAAAAACCTCTCTCGAAAACCCATGATTCCTAATAATTTCGTGATTCACTTGCAACATTATGGCCAAATCCACAATACTCATCGTTGAAGATGACGAAGCACTCTGCGAGATGCTACGGTTCTTGCTCGAGCGTAAAGGCTATCATGCCATGAAAGCCAGGGACGCCAAGGGGGCGGACAAATGCATCAAGAAAAAAATTCCGGATCTAATCCTGCTCGACTGGATGCTTCCGGGCATGGATGGCACTGATTACGCACAAAAGCTGAAATCCCAGCCGATGACGCTCGATACCTGCATCATCATGATAACCGCCAAAGGCGAAGAGGAAGACAAGATTAAAGGACTTGACCACGGTGCTGATGACTACATCACCAAGCCATTCTCGACCAACGAGCTACTTGCCAGAATCCGGGCAGGACTTCGCAGAAACCGGCCTCAGCAAACAGGGGAACCGATTGTCTACAAGAATATCGCAATTAACCCAAACGCCCATACGTTAAAGATCAACGGTCAACTTGTTGAGATCGGGATCAAGGAATTCGAACTCCTGTACCTGTTTATGCGAAAGCCGGACAGAGTCTACAATCGCTCTCGATTGCTCGATCAGATCTGGGGCAAGGACAGCTATGTCGATGAACGGACCGTGGATGTCTACATTCGTCGGCTAAGGTCCATCCTTGAAAAGCACGATCACCACAAACTGATCAAGACTGTAAGGGGTGTTGGGTATAGACTTTCGACCGCTTGAGTCGGGACGAATCCGTGATTTTCGATAACCTCCTGATCCTCGCTGGCGCCGGTATCATCGCGGGTGGTGCATACCTTTTGGGCCGTTACCGCAACATTCCTGCCAAGCCCCATCCAGAGTCTTCGAATTTCGAGTCGTCTCAAGGTGAATTGCAGGATGATCATGCGTTCGTAAATGGAGAGACCGGGAAAACCGCAGCCCCGCCCGAGGACTTTAGCGACAATGTTTCATGGCTGCCCGATGCCATTACGATCCTTGACCATGACCTGAATCTGATCTGGGGTAACAGCATGGCGGAAACATGGTTCGGATTCTCCAATTCCGGGCATGCGCACAGCGATTTCACCGAACTGGTCAAGTCTAGTGAAATCAGGGAATTTCTCCTGGGGAAAGGGTATCCTGAATCTCTTGAATGTTTCTCTCCAGAAAATCCCGACATAGCCCTGAGATTACGCTTTCTACCATACAAAAACCGTCAGTACCTGCTGCAGGCGCGAGACATAACACGGATCAAGGCACTCGAAAACATACGTCGAGACTTCATTGCAAACGCATCCCATGAACTACGGACACCCGTCAGCATACTGTATGGCTATCTGGAGATGATGTCCGAGAAAAAAGGTTCCGGCATTTCCTCAGAGTGGCGGCAGGCCATCAAGCATATGCATAAGCAGACCATTCGGATCAAGCAGATTATCGAAGACATGAGCATGCTGACGAGACTTGAGAGTCCGAAAACCCCAAACCCGCCTGAAGCACTCGACATGGGTGAATTGATTGAATCTACCTCAAACAATGCAGGAGCACTAAGCGGGAAAGGTTCCCACTCAATCCTGACCAAGGTCAATGCCAACTACGACCTGTTGGGGAACCGGTCGGAAATCGAGAGTCTGGTTTCCAATCTGGTCAGCAATGCAATCCACTATACACCTGCCAAGGGCAGGATCACCATCAAATGGGATGTCAAGTCGTCGGGGGGCACGTTGTCGATTGCAGATACGGGGATTGGCATCGAAAAACAGGAACTGTCTCGAATTACCGAGCGTTTTTACCGGATTGATTCAAGCCGCTCCCGCAATACCAGCGGAACCGGCCTCGGACTTGCCATAGTGAATCATATCGTGAACAGGAACAATGCCAGACTCCGTATCAAGAGCATTCCCCAGAAAGGCAGTGTTTTTTCAGTGACCTTTCCGAGGTCACGCATTCAGCCAAACAATCGGAGTACAGACCTGTTGCTCGGTTAATCCTGCCTTGAAGCTGTTGATGCAGTTTCCATGTGAGTGTTCCATCTCTCGGAATCTGTTCATCGACCACCAAATGATCATCAGCGGAAAAATATGGCCGGTCGGCCCAGATGCGATACCTCGCTGGACATTTCCTTCATGGTCATTCTTCATGAGGCATAATCATCAATTGTAATATTGGTCAACTAATGACAGAATCCGCTCAAAACCCAATCAAACATGTGAGGCAGTAGATCAATGACAAAAGATATTCTTCCCGACTTCAAACGAGATGGTTACCTTTTTCCGCTTGATGTGCTTGATGAGCAGACAACGACAAAATGCCGAGATCACCTGCTGGAAATCATTGACAGTCCAAATGCATCGAAACTGGGTAATCGTGGACAGCTCAACAACCTGCATGTTTTCTCCCCTTATGTCAATGAAATCATACGAATGCCAGAAATTCTGCGTACTGTTGAGCAAATTATCGGACCGGATATTCTGGTATGGTCAACCAGCGTTTTCCGAAAGGATGCACAGTCGAACGCCTTTGTATCCTGGCATCAGGACCTCACTTACTGGGGACTCAGTAGCGATCAGGAAGTCTCGGCATGGCTGGCCTTGAGCGAAGTCAACGAAGCAAACGGATGCATGAAGTTTCTTCCTGGGTCACATCATCTGGGACAGCTCCCGCATGAGGATATTACAGATTCGGAAAACCTGCTGACCCGGGGTCAAAAAGTCTCTATTGAAATCGATGATTCAAAAGCAGTGAAGGTTGAACTACAGCCGGGCCAGGCTTCTCTTCACCATGGCTATCTCCTGCATAGTTCGGGACCGAACCAGACGGAAAAACCGCGTTTAGGAATGGTCATCACCTATCTTTCCACATCGGTTTTCCAGACCAAGTCGCCGATTGACTATGCCATGCTGGTTCAGGGCTCGGATAAATACCGGCATTTCAGAAACATTCCCATGCCAACCGTGCTGTTTGATGCCGACAGCATGGCCTTTCACAAGCAAATGCTCGTGAACCTGAATGAAGTGCTATATGATGGTGCAGAGAACAGGGAATCCGCGCTCGTATAGATCAAGATCGAATTCAAACGGATAATCCTTCTCGACCATCATGCTGGGGACTGGGATTGCACTGATTTTCCTGCATCATAATATCTACAGTCCACCAGACATCCCCAATCATGCCTGACTCAACGCCATAAACTCACTCAAGGCCGTTTCATATCGACGCAGGTTTTCCTCGGTATAGGTTCGATAATCGAAATCAAGTTCGGAGTGAATCTCTGAAACCATGCTCCACATGCTCTCCCGGAGCAGCGATGCGCATTTCATGGCCTGATAGGAAACCCAACGCTGCTCACCAAGCACCTCCCCGAAATATTCCTCAAGCATCCAGGTTTCCTGGGCAGGATTCAGCGAATTGTTTGAAGCAAGACCACCGAGGTCAAACAAGGGACTATTAAACCCCCCATAATCATAATCGATCAACCATAACCGTTTCCCATCATCAATGAAATTTGCCGCAAGCAGGTCATTGTGTCCAAACACGATTTCAACCGGGCCCACGACCTGTTCCAGCATCTCTGAACTGTCCATCAGGTCAGGGAGTCTCGGAACCATGCGGCTTCCACCTTCAGCAAGTAGACCCGCATAATTTCGAATGACCTGGAAAACCCAGAAAATCATGGTATTGCCCCGAAAATACTGAGGAACCTTTCGATGACATGTTCGAACAAGCGGGACAATGGCTTCCAGATATTTATCCTGTTGCACATCCTGCTCCGTTAACGTTCGACCCTGAATAAATTCGAGCACCATAATTCCTGGTCGTGCTTCGATGACCTCGGGGGAAATTCCTGCTTCATGGGCAGCTCGGCTAGCTTCGACTTCGTGAGCACGAACTATACCGTGAACAGGAACATCTTCACCGACCCTGACAAAGTAATCCCGACCTCTGTCATGGACAAGAAAGTTTGCATTAGTCAATCCTCCATCAATTGGCTGAGGGTTCACGGGACCTTTCCATATATCCAACTGTTTGACCTTATTCAAATTTTTATTCATATCAAAGCCCAATATGTCAATCAAAAAAGAATGGCATCAAACCCAGAACTACAGGGTTTGCAACAAAACATAAACCAATGAGTAACATTTCAGTAACAAACAAGCTACACAATCTCATCTCGAATTTTCCATTTCAGTTTCTATGGAGTAAACATGAAAAACATCTCAAAAATTTTATTCATCGGAGTTGCCATCGGCGCTTTCGGTATCGTCAACGCTGCCAGGGATAATATCCAGATTGTCGGTTCTTCGACAGTGTACCCCTTTGCCACGGTTGTTGCTGAAACCTTCGGAAAAACCACCGATTTCAGGACCCCAGTAATTGAGTCGACGGGATCTGGTGGCGGAATGAAGCTGTTTTGCGCTGGCGTTGGCCCTGAACATCCGGATATCACCAATGCTTCCCGGCGCATGAAATCTTCAGAATTCGAGAAATGCCTGGCGAACGGTGTAACTGATATCATTGAAGTCAAGGTCGGCTATGACGGTATTGTGCTTGGTAATTTTAGTCAATCCGATCAACTTCAAGTTACCCGGAAAGACATTTTCCTGGCATTGGCGAAGGATGTTCCCAGCCCGGACGGAAGCGAAACCCTAATTCCCAACCCGCATGAAACCTGGAAAGATGTAAATCCTGATCTGCCAGCAATCAAAATCGAGGTGCTTGGGCCGCCTCCAACATCCGGTACTCGTGATGCATTCGCTGAATTGGCTCTCGAAGGCGGATGCAAGGCTTTTGACTGGGTCAAGGCCATGCGCAAATCAGACAAGAGTGCCTACAAGGCAGTTTGTCATACAATCCGGGAAGATGGTGCATACATTGAGTCCGGTGAAAATGATAATCTGATTGTTCAAAAGCTTCGTGAAAATCCGAAAGCCTTCGGTGTTTTCGGTTTCAGCTTCCTGGATCAAAACTCTGATGTTATTCAGGGATCTCCAATTGATGGTATTGCCCCGGAATTCGAGAATATTGCTGATGGATCATATCCTGTATCGCGACCGCTCTACTTTTATGCGAAAAAGGCACACATTGGCGTGATTCCGGGCATCCAGGAATATCTCAATGCCTTTACTGCCGAGTCTGCCTGGGGTGTCGAAGGGTACCTGACCGACAAAGGGCTGATCCCCATGCCTGATGATGAACGCTCCAAATTTGGAAACGACGCGGCAAATCTAACTCCTATGACTATGTGATTGAAGCAAGTTCTACCGTCTGCCCGAATCCTTAAATAGAGGTTTTTCCGCTCATGCGGTCCAGGATTTGGGCAGTCGGGGTGATCAGGACAGTCTGCAGTTCCGTAGTAGCATCCACAGTGTCCGGTCGAGCAGTCCCCGGTCGGCAGGCCCGACCTTCAGGATTCGCTGCCGGACATGTTGGACGACCCGGCCAGCCATTGCGTAGAGTCGGTGTCGGAAGGTGACAGCTCGCTTCCCGTACCATGAGGCAGGCAGTTGCTGGCGCATCGGGCAGAGCGGGTTGCAGGCCAGGGCGCTCAGCATCAGGTATGCCGCATTGGCCCGGAATCCGCTACCGGGCAGGCGTGCGCCACTGAAGTTGATGCGACATTCCTTCAAGCGGTTCTCCGAGCGTCAGAGCGCCGGTTGTATCACTGTGTGATCTCATGGTCGTCCCAGCCTTCCAGGTCGAAGCCGGTGGTAATCACTCGAAAGACGTATCGGTCATTCTGGGCACTTTGCCGGTCGACCGAATACAGGTTCCGGTCCTGCATCTTGATCTCGACCTGCATGGGCTGATCCGGGTCTTTCGGTCCGGGCTTTTCCACCCCCTTCCTCTGCACCACCAGGCACAAGGCCTCCGGAATCTCGCCCATGACCTGCACGGTACGGGCATCATCCGGCCAACAATCTTTCCGGGTCCTGGCTACTCAAGGGCGTTGCAGGTACCATGAGGCCTGCACGGGAAGTGAAGTCATGATGGCTTTTTGCGGTCTTGTGCTGTAGGATGTTCATGTGGCCTTGTTCTCTCGGGGCTGGTAAATCTGTTCACCCGATGGGTGAAGGTGAAAAAACACTGTTCCATCATTAATACCCTGACTTAACAAGGCTTTTTTCTTTTTGCTTTTTCCTGATTCCTGTTTAAGGATTAGGGGTCTGAATCATCAAGAACCTGTCAACAGAATGACCATTCTTTCCATACTCTTCGTTCTCTTTATCATTGCGCCAATCTGCATGCTGATTGCGTTGAGTCTTGCAAAAAGGAATCGGGTATTGCGAAATCATGTTGAGAAGGTCATCAAGACATTTCTGATTTCCTGTGCCTGTCTCGCCATCTTCACCACGATCGGCATTGTGCTCTCCGTTTTGTTCGAGTCGATACGCTTTTTCCGGGTCGTACCCATCACCGATTTCCTTTTTGGGCTGCAGTGGTCTCCTCAAATGGCGATTCGCGAAGATCAGGTTGGGTCATCGGGTGCGTTCGGAGCAGTGCCACTGTTTGCGGGTACATTCCTGATCACGATTATCGCCATGCTGGTGGCCGTGCCTCTTGGCCTGATGTCGGCGATCTATCTTTCGGAATATGCAACCGACAAAATCCGGGCATTTGCCAAACCGACTCTGGAAATTCTTGCCGGAATTCCAACAGTGGTGTACGGATTTTTTGCCGCACTGACCGTTGCGCCACTGATTCGGGACAATCTTGAGACCTTTGGTCTCGACGTATCAAGTGAAAGTGCCCTGGCTGCCGGAATCGTCATGGGGGTGATGATCCTGCCTTTCGTATCTTCCCTCTCGGATGATGTCATTAATGCTGTTCCGCAGTCCCTGAGAGACGGTTCATACGGTCTTGGTGCTACCTCTTCGGAAACCGTCAGACGGGTAGTTCTTCCCGCAGCCTTGCCCGGTATTGTCGGAAGTATACTGCTTGCTGTCTCAAGGGCCATTGGCGAGACCATGATCGTGGTCATGGCCGCAGGGCTGTCTGCTAACCTGACTGCCAATCCGTTCGAGTCTGTAACCACGGTGACTGTCCAGATCGTAACCCTTCTGGTCGGTGATCAGGAATTCGACAGTCCAAAAACCCTGGCGGCATTTGCTCTGGGTTTGACCCTTTTTGCGGTCACGCTCCTGTTAAACGCAATTGCGCTTCATGTGGTCAGAAAATACAGGGAGCAGTACGAGTAAAATGAATCAGGTTGCATTGATACAACGAGGGTTGGCCCGGCGCTACCGCTTGGAAAAGCGTTTCAAGACGTATGGACTGACTGCAATTGTCTGTAGCGTAGCCTTTCTGGTATTTCTGTTGGGCACCACCTTCCTGAACGGCTATACCGCTTTACTGCAAACCTACATCGCAGTTGATATCACCATTTTGGATTCTGACTTTGATGGCGACCCGAGTGAGGACTTGCTGTCGAAAGGCGACTATTCCGGCATCATCAAAAGATCATTGCGTGAAGCATTTCCAGAAGCCACCAAAAGAAAGGAAAAATCGGAACTGTATAGGCTGATCAGCAGTGGTGCCCAGTATGATTTGCGAGAGAAGGTTGTCGACAACCCTGAATTGGTCGGGCAAACCGCTACATTCTGGTTGTTAGCCGATGATGAGGTTGATGTCTACATGAAGGGGCGAATTGATCCCACCATCCCCGAGAAGAAACGTCGCCTCAAGGATCGATCCATTGCATGGATCGAACAATTGCGGAATCAGGGTCGCATCAAAAGAAACTTCAATATCCTGTTTTTCACCAACGGCGACTCAAGGGAGCCGGAACAGGCCGGTATTCTAGGTGCCGTGGTAGGATCAGTATTTACGATTCTGGTTACCATGCTACTTGCCTTTCCAATTGGTGTAGCCGCGGCAATCTATCTTCAGGAGTTTGCCAGGAAAAACCGCTTCACGGATTTGATTGAAGTCAATATCAACAATCTGGCTGCAGTACCCTCGATTATTTTCGGGTTGCTTGGCCTTGCGATCTTTCTGAATTTCTTTCACATGCCGCGTTCCATACCGTTGGTCGGAGGCATGGTTCTGGCGTTGATGACCTTGCCAACGATCATTATCAGTTCTCGCGCCGCTCTGGGTGCCGTACCGCCGAGTATTCGCGAAGCTGCACTTGGAGTCGGCGCATCGCCGGTTCAGACAGTCCTGCATCATGTTTTGCCATTGGCCATGCCCGGCATGCTGACCGGGACCATTATCGGGCTGGCTCAGGCATTGGGTGAGACCGCACCTTTGCTGGTGATCGGAATGGTTGCCTTTATTGTCGATATACCGAGTTCACCGATGGATCCGGGAACCGCCCTTCCCGTACAAATCTATCTCTGGGCAGACAGTCCCGAAAGAGCGTTTGTGGAGAGAACCTCGGCAGCGATCATGACTCTGTTACTATTTCTGATCGCCATCAATGGATTAATTGTTCTCTTACGCAAGAAATTTGAAAGACGCTGGTAATATTCGAGACTGACGATCCCCATATTCTCCGCAATCCAACTTCCGATACAACTCATGAATCAGACAGCCATCGAATTTTCAAAGTCGATTGAACGGAACATTTCCGATGATCCGCTTAATGACCCAAACTACAAGACCGTTGGCGAAGTCACGGTACCAAATGCCGCGATGACCACCAAAAACGTAGATGTGCATTATGGAGACAAGCAGGCAATTTTTAACGTATCCCTGGATGTCGGTAGGAACGAAGTACTGTCCATGATCGGCCCCTCGGGCTGTGGAAAATCGACATTCATCCGATGTCTGAACCGGATGAACGATACCATTGATAGCTGCCGGATTGAGGGGGATATACGACTTGATGGTGAAGATATCTACAGTCGAAATATGGATGTTGTATTGTTGAGGGCTCGAGTAGGCATGGTATTTCAGAAACCCAATCCTTTTCCGAAATCGATTTATGACAATGTCGCCTATGGGGTTAGTCTGCATGGCTTATCCAACAATAAATCTGAACTGGATGATATTGTTGAAGATGCATTGAAGCGGGCAGGTCTATGGGATGAAGTTTCGGATCGTCTCAATCAACCCGGCACAGGGCTCTCCGGCGGCCAGCAGCAGCGTCTATGCATAGCGAGAGCGATAGCCATCAGTCCTGAAATCATCCTGATGGATGAGCCCTGCTCGGCACTTGATCCCATTGCGACAGCCAAGATCGAGGAATTGATTGACGAGTTGAGCCAGCGTTATTCCATCTGTATCGTGACTCATTCCATGCAACAGGCAGCACGAGTATCTCAACGGACTGCATACTTTCATCTTGGCAAGTTGATTGAGGTTGGCGCCACTGATATCATTTTCACCAATCCATCGCATCGGCTAACCGAGGGATATATTACCGGCCGTTTCGGTTGATTGTTATCACCGATAGGCAAAGGGAACCATTGTTATGAATGAGGGACATATCGTTACACGATTTGATCAGGAACTTGAACACCTGAACAGCCTGATCCTGGAAATGGGTCAACTGGCAATCAACCAGTTAACCGAGGCTCTGGACTCGCTCGCCAATGAAGACACGGAACAGGCATACAATGTCATTGCCCGTGACTCAAAGCTGAACGATCTGGACTCGCAGTCCAATGATGAAATCATCCGGTTGATTGCCAAGCGCCAGCCTGTTGCCCGAGACTTGCGGGAATTGATAGCAATCGGAAAAATTGTCTCGGATCTCGAACGAGCTGGTGACGAGGCAAGAAAGATAGCCGGCCTGACCATTCGTTTCTTCGAGCCGGGGAATAAGCCTCCTTCCAATGAAATCCTGACAGATATTCACCAGCTTGCTGAATATGTATGCAAGATGCTGCAACTCAGCATGACCTCGTTTAGCGAGCAGAACATGAAGACCGCCGGCAAGGTCGTAAGGCGAGGGTTGAAACTGGACAATCAGTTACAGTCCATTATCCGGCGGCTCACGACATTTATCATGGAAGACCCGAGAAACATTGGGCATTTTATTGATATTGTTCTTGGCATTCGTGCTCTGGAGCGGTTTGGCGGCCATGCCAAGAACATCGCCAGCCATATCGTGTTTATCCAGACCGGTGAAGATTTAAGACATGTCGCTGACGATGAATTTCTAAAGAGTATCGGCAAGCATTAGACCATGAAGAGCAATCACGAATACCGGAAAGCAACAGAAAGAAGTGGACCGGAATTATGAGACATTTAAAATTAAAGGAATTATATACAAAAGCAACATTTGAGCTTGTTCCATAATTACGCCATGATGATTCGAACGATTACCAGACGGCCAAGATCAGCAGACCTACCCACATGAATCTTGACGCATTTCTGCGTCAACAGACTGAATTGTGGAACGCCGCACTGTAGGAGAGGAAAGGCTACTACGAGAAGACGGGGCGGTCAATATCCCTTTACGAACCCGCAGGATGGTGACGGTTCCGTCACTGTCCTGGACGAGAAGACGGGGCGGTCAATATCCCTTTACGAACAGTTTGAGTCCCTTACCGAAATCCGTAGAGACCCAGAGTTTTCGCAGTATCACGTACAGACCCAGAGAACCGCACTGTGAGGCGAATTGACAAGGCGTTCCAAGCGTTCTTCGGGCGGTAAAAGCGGGCGAGAAGCCGGGCTATCCGAGGTTCAAGAGCCGGTTCAGTGGAGTTCATTCCCCCTCCCAACCAGACTGTGCAGATACGCCGGAAAAAACCATCGGAATCACCGGTTCTACATCATCACGCCGCACGGACTCCGGATCATTTCGGGATGTGCCGTATAATGGTCAAGCCACCGAAATTAGGGCGGGAAACACCTGAATGACGGAGAAGCCGGAGCTTTCAGCCAGTTTTCCAACCTGACCCCTTCAACTCGAGAGAAGTGCTTCTCGTTGTTGGTGACAAGAGTTGCATCAATAATCAGAGCGTGTGAAGCAATCATGGCATCTGTAAAACCGATAGGCACTCCCTTTTCAAAAAGGAGTGATTGAGTAATAGCAAACTTGTCCGCACACTCGACCGTCCACTCCGCTACATAATCCATCCGTTCACACACTTTATCGATACGATGGTGGTAACTTTCCGCCCCGGCCCTTTCTGCACCAAAGCGTAACTCCTGATAGGTGATTACTGACATACAGAGTATATGTCCCTGGCACGCTCTATCTTCCAAGGATTTCAGCACATTGCGAGAATATTGTCGCATAATGTAACTGCAGGTATCAGTGTCAAGCATATAGATCATCGGAATGATATGTTGTATTTACACATCAGGCCACTATTCGATAAATCCCGGATCATTCATGCGTTAATCCGTTTTCATTTATTGCGAACAAATCTGGACGTTCAGCGAGAAAGTCATCACCAACCGGAATGCTTTCATCATTTAACGTCAGCCAAGATTTGCGTACAGGCGACAGAATCAGTTTTTCCCCAACCCTCTGCACGGTCAGCTCAGTAATTCCCTTGAAAGCAAGGTCCTTTGGAATGCGAACTGCCTGACTACGGCCGTTTTTGAAAATCTTTGCAGTATGCATAATTATCTCCTATATTGATATATTACAGCATATACCAGTGGATTGTTATTGTCAAACTTGTGTGCAACAGCAATTCTAATAGCCCGACAGAAATGCTATGTGTTCGCCCTCGAATCCAAAGTGGTTAAGGACAATACAAAAACCGAAAAAGGTTTCAACAGTATAACTACACGGATACGGGAGCGCGTCTATGTGCGTGAACATATTCGCGAGACGATCAAAGATGCTGAGAAGTAGTCAAACCAGAACCGGGGCACTCACCCTCTCATCCGTAACGCCTTGGGATCATGCATAGCCGTCAGACTGGCTTTGGCTGGAATTCTCTCACCACCAACATCAATCTCAAATGTGGCCGTCTGAACATAATCATGATTTATCGCTTCTTTCGAGTAAACATACCCAAGCCCGACCGAACCCCCCAGAAAATGTCCATAGTTCCCGGAAGTAAGATGGCCAACTACTTTCCCATTTCGCAGAATAGGCTCGTGGTGATAAAGCATTGTTTCGGGATTATCAAGCAGAAATTGCACCAAACGCTTGGTTTTCCAGGCCTCGGAATCTTTCTGCTTCAAAATTGCATCCCGGCCAATGAATGGAATCTCCTTGTCCAGATTACATACGAACGAATAGCCGCACTCAAGTGGAGTATCTTCATCGGAGATATCATGTCCAAAATGAAGAAATTTCTTCTCAATGCGTCCGCTATCAAGAGCATGGAAGCCAGCCAGCTTGAGACTATGGTGTTGCCCTGCTTCCCAAATGACATCAAAACCGTGTCTGGCCATATCGGTTGGAAGATAAATCTCCCAGCCTAGCTCCCCCACGTAGGAGACCCGACTCGCACGCCCCACCGCACAGCCTACTTCGACTTCTCGGGAAGTCCCAAATGGAAACTCTGACGTTTCCATACCAATCCCTAAAACATCACTCAGCAAATCTCGGGAATTCGGCCCCATGACCCCCAGCACCGCCTGTGTGTTGGTGATGTCGGTAACAGTGCAAAAGGCATCAGGCGAAATATATCGGGACAGCCAGTCAAGGTCTCGATGGGTCACGGCAGCGGCACTGACAATCAGAAAACGATGTTCATCCAAACGGGTTACAGTCAAATCTGCTTCAATGCCTCCTCGCTCATTCAACCAGTGGGTATAGACAATCCTGTTTTTGGGCACATCAATATCTGCAGAACAGATTCTCTGTAAAACAGCACAGCTATCCCGCCCCTGAATCAGGTATTTTGAAAAGGAACTCTGATCAAATAATGCTACTCCAGTTCGAAAGGCCATGTGCTCTGCCGCGGAATATTCAAACCAGTTCTGCTTTCCAAAACTATACTGATAAACAGGGTCGACACCTTCAGGAGCAAACCAATTGGGTCGTTCCCAGCCAGCAGTCTCTCCAAAACAGGCATTGTGTGCGACGAGTTTCTCATGAATCGGAGAATGTCGAACATTGCGTGACGATTCCATCTGCCTGTACGGCCAGTGGTTGTCATAGAGCAGCCCCAGAGTCTCACTGACCCGGCTTTCCATATACCTCTGCGTACCCTGAAAACTATACATTCTTCGAATATCATTGCTCCATAAATCCATCGGCGCATGACCAAGATGCATCCACTCAGACAAGGCCTTGCCTACGCCTCCGGCACTTTGTATACCTATCGAATTCAACCCGGCTGCCACAAAGAAATTCTTGACCTCGGGTGCCTCTCCGATATGAAACTGATCATCCGGTGTAAAGCTCTCCGGCCCACAGAAAAACTTTCGCCATCCGGCTTCCAGAAGAACTGGGACTCTTGGCAGGGATTTTTCGAGAACATCCATCACCTGCTCTTCAAAGTGTCCGTCTATTTCATCAAAACAGAAATCATCCGGAATCCCTGATTGCCCCCAGGGGATGGCATTGGGTTCAAACTGCCCCACCAGCATACTCCCAGCATCGGGTTTGTAGTAGGTACACCGGTCGTGGTCTCTCAAAACCGGCAATTCCAGTGAAATATCGAGTTTTTCCGTGACTGCATAATAGTGCTCACAGGCGTGCAAGGGAACATTCACGCCCGCCATCCTTCCGACTTCTCGAGCCCACATGCCGGCACAGTTAACGACATAATTCGACTGGATATCGCCTCGGGTCGTATTCACTCCTACGACCTTCCCATCCTCGATATGGATACCGGTAACCTTGATATCTTCCAGACAGACTGCACCTCGACCCCGTGCCCCTTTTACAAAAGCTGCGGTAACATCGACCGGGCTTGCAAAACCATCCTGAGAAACCCAGGTTGCACCCAACAAATCGGAAACTTCAAGAAGCGGATATAGCTCCTTGGCTTCACCCGGACTTAGAACCTCGACCTGAGTCACCCCGAATGCATTGTTCATTGAAGCGACCCGTTTCAGTTCCTCGAATCGGCCTTCGCTATGCGCTACCGAGATGGAACCTACTTGCTTGAACCCGGTAGACTGCCCTGTTTCTTCTTCGATTTCGCGCAAAATCGACATCGAATACTCAGCCAGTTTTGCATGGTTTTCAGAAGCACGCATGGTACCGATCAATCCTGCTGCATGCCAGGTTGTTCCACAACTGAACTGTTTACGTTCAAGTAGTACCACGTCTTGCCAGCCGGTCCTTGCCAAATGGTAGGCAACACTTGACCCAATAACACCGCCACCAATAATGACGGCACTTGCCGATGAAGGAATATTTGTTGTCATAAAATGAATCCGGTATCCTGGAGCATGCCCCAAATCACTTGATTGAATGAGGGCAGTAATATACCACTTTACCCTTCATACTGATTCCTCCGAATTGTGGAACAGGTCTGGAGAAAGGCATTAGCTCAGATTGACTACAGAGTTGAATACAAGAACTGCACCAATCAGTGATAACGTGGAGAAGAACAATCTGCGAAACAAGATCTCGGAAATTCGATTTCGAATGCCTGAACCGGCCACCATGCCAGCAATTGCCGGAATCACTGCAAGGCTGGATTGAATAGATAGATCAGAGGTAAGTAGCGACAACTGATTCAAGTTCCAGGCAAGAAAAATTGTCGAGATGGTGAACAGGATTCCCATGGCTTGAAGCAGTTCATTTCGAGAAAATCCGATTGACTGCAGATACATAAGTCCGGGAAATACAAAAGCACCGGTTAATCCAGTTAGCACACCATTCACCACTCCGAATACCGACCCGACCCACCAGAGATTTGACCAGCGCCCAATCAACCTTGTGCCAACTACACTGACAACCGAATAAATAATCAGACAGACCCCTAACAATCCCGATAACAGAGGCAAGTCAACTCGAACCAGTGCCTGTGCCCCCAACCAGATTGCAAGTCCGGCCATCACGAAAAATAGCGCACATTTTTTGCAAATTTCGATGATCTTGCCGCCTGTGCATGCCTGATAAACATTGGTCACCAATGAGGGAACCAACATCAAGGCCATGGCAGAGGTCAAGTCGGTGATTAGTGTCAGCAAGGCCAGACTCAGAGTCGGCAACCCCATTCCCACTACGCCTTTCACCATACCTGCCGCAAGGAATATGGCGATGATCAGAAAATTGTCAGTTAGCAGTTCCAATGAAATAATGGCAGTTTTATCTTGAGCATGGAATTTTATATGACAGGATGCTGCAACAAGCCCCCAATTCCATATTGAAATGCAGCCCCATGGAAGGTGTAGTTGCCATGGACAGACGAACGCATTCAGAAGAACCAGAAGATTGCTGACAATCTCCGCAAGCCCAGCCATGAGAGACTGTCATGAGGGTCTTGTAATATTCCGAAACCCTCAACTGAAGCGAAACAGGGTCGAACGAATTATTCCTGCTCGCTGGCACAGTCAGAAACACCGTATCAACACCCCTTCCAAATAATGACTACCCGGTTTATCAGGCTGGATTGCCCTGTTATCTAGGCACTCCCATACCGATTCATAATGCAATCATTTTTATATTATATATGATATTATCACTATGTAATTTTCTATTTTAATATCAATAATAATATTATGAAGATCGACAAGTTCACATCAGAGCCATACATCCTCAGGGAACTGGCGGAGCGTATTGCAAGAATCCGTAAGGCGCAGGGGTTTTCTCAGACTGAGCTGGCAAGGGAGGCAGGTATAGGCGTTGCTACCCTTCGTCGAATTGAAGGTGGACAGGACTGTCATATTGAAACCTGGATCAAGCTCCTCAAGGCCTTGAACATGGCATCTACCATAGACGCACTACTCCCCGAGACATTCAATTCGCCAATGGCCGAGACTCTGGCAAAGAAGTCTCGAAAACACAGGAAATCGACACGAGTGTCCGGCCCTGTATGGGGTGATCAAGTCGAATGAGTACTGCGACCGTCAAATTGTGGGGCACTGTGATCGGATACATTGCCATGAATGACACCGAACAATATGCACGGTTTGAATATGATCCGGAATTTGCCGGGTTTGGTATCGAGCCAGCGCCGATACACATGCCTGTTCAGAAAGGTCGTATTTTCCAGTTTCAGGAACTGCATCGGAGATCGTTTCATGGGTTGCCAGGCATGATTGCCGATAGCCTGCCTGACAGATACGGCAATCGATTGATTGATGTCTGGCTCTCTCAAACCGGAAGGTCCCCGACCGAATTCAATGCAGTGGACCGACTCTGTTATATCGGAACACGAGGCATGGGAGCACTGGAATTTGAGCCGACTATCAAAAGCGGGACGGCAAAAGACAGGCACCTCGAAATCCACGAGCTAATCGACCTCGCATCAATGGCGTTTGCCGACCGGCAAACGCTCAACACGATACTGGTTTCCGGTAAAGAAGAAAAGGCATTGCTGGAAATACTGAGTGTCGGCACCTCGGCAGGTGGGGCACGATCAAAGGCTGTAGTTGCCTACAACCCTGAAACCCGCGAAATTCGATCGGGGCAGTTGAGCTTGCCGCCGGATTTTGAGCATTGGCTGATCAAGTTTGACGGGGTTGCCTTGAGTGGCGACTGGGGAGTGGCAGATCCTTCAGGGTACGGCATGCTGGAGTACAGCTATTATCAAATCGCAAAAGCATGTGGCATCAATATGATGAAAAGCCGGTTATTCAGCGAAAATGGGCGTAACCATTTCATGACGAAGCGTTTTGACCGCACGGACAGTGGTAAAAGCCTTGTCCAGACTTTTGCTGCACTATCGCATTTTGATTATTACGAAAGTGGTGCTTATTCCTATGAACAGCTCTTCATGATCATGCGCGAACTCGAGATATCACAAAGCGACATTGAGGAGCAGTTTCGCCGGGTTGTTTTCAATCTGGTCGGATGCAATCAGGACGATCATGTCAAGAATTTTGCCTTCATGATGGATCGTCAGGGAAACTGGCATATCGCCCCGGCTTATGATTTATGCCATGCCGAGGGGAGCGATTTCACCCGGTTTCACCAGCTGAGCATCAATGGCAAGACAGGCAATCATGCATTGGAAGACATAAAGCATCTTGCGAGATATGCGCGACTGCCGAGAAATCGGGAGAAAATTGTTCTTGAACAGACAGTCGATGCATTTTCAGGCTGGCATTCTCTTGCGAAAGAACTGGGAATCCCCAGGCCGTTACGGAGCCATGTACTTCGTACACTGCGCCTGAAATGGGCATAAAAAACCCCGCTTGGCGGCGGGGTGGAAGAATGCCTGGCAGTGTCCTACTTTCACATGGGGAGGCCCCATACTATCATCGGCGCAAAACGTTTTCACTTCTGAGTTCGGGATGGAATCAGGTGGTTCCCGTTCGCTATGGCCACCAGGCAAGGCGTTATCGCAGTACGAAACAGACTGCAATTGATCATCGCGCGTACAGACACTCAGCCGTACACGTTCGGGTAGTCATTGGCGTGGTCATGTTGTCTCTCTTGCATAGATGAAGCGAGATCAAGCTGCTTGAAGTTATATGATCAAGCCGCACGGGCAATTAGTACTGGTTAGCTTAATGCATTACTGCACTTCCACACCCAGCCTATCAACGTTGTGGTCTTCAACGACCCTTCAGGGGGCAAAGCCCCGGGGAGACCTAATCTTGAGGGAGGCTTCCCGCTTAGATGCTTTCAGCGGTTATCCCGTCCGTACATAGCTACCCAGCAATACCATTGGCATGATAACTGGAACACCAGAGGTACGTCCACTTCGGTCCTCTCGTACTAGAAGCAGATCCTCTCAAGTCTCCGGCGCCCACGGCAGATAGGGACCAAACTGTCTCACGACGTTCTAAACCCAGCTCGCGTACCACTTTAAATGGCGAACAGCCATACCCTTGGGACCGGCTACAGCCCCAGGATGTGATGAGCCGACATCGAGGTGCCAAACACC
>JAJEAV010000031.1 GCA_022822625.1 Gammaproteobacteria bacterium
CGTTTGTGTACCCTCCTTGATTATCTGGACTCTCCTTGGAGTTCAACTAAGGCGCTTTCTGAATAATCCGGTTCGACTTGTACGGTTCAACATTATCATGGGCTGCTTGCTTGTCGGGTCACTATATCCGGTCTTTTTCAGTTCGGCTTGAAGTCGGACTGGGCCAACTTCACAAGAGTAAATTTGATGGAGTTTTCAGGAATGAGACGTTCAAGGGGCAATAGGGTCATTACCATGATGAGTGCCTGTCCCGGAGTGTTGCACTTCGTAGTGGAATTGGGGGTATATTGGAGTAAGGAACAGGTGTTATCTGTAGCCAAATACAGGTCAGCCAGGCTTGAGGGCGGGGCATACTTTAAGGATTTGAAAAATCTTCCTCAATTTTTTTGCAAGCCATCACCTGATTAGCAGTAGAACCGATTCGAAATAATTTCGCAAGTGGGCAAGAAATCTCTTAACAGGCAAAAACAGCTATTTGTTATATTCTTCTGTTATCTTACGGCAGTAAAGCCGATGATTGTTATGCATCAGTAAAATGAATATCTACGGAACAGTCTGGAATGACAGGGAAATTGAAATTATCGTTGAAGATTATCTTGATATGCTGCAATTGGAACTGGCTGGCAAAGAATTTAATAAGGCAAGACGCAATCGTGTCCTTCAGGGTCGATTGGGTCGTGCCAAGGGAGCGATCGAATATAAGCATCAAAACATAAGTGCCGTATTGGAAATGCTTGGCATGCCCTTTATCAGAGGTTATAAGCCTGCAACAAACTATCAGACTAGACTATTCAAGATTATTGAAGAACAATTGAGCAGTTCGCTGGTGCATCTATCTGATCAGCCAGGTGATTTCGATGTTCCCCCTTCCGGTATTGAGTTCTATGATCCCCCGCAAAGACGCGAAATACCCAAAGAAGTAAGTACCGAGATTCGCCTCATATTAGACAGGGTCGACCCGGCGACCAGAGACGCAAGAGCACGCAAATTGGGCGAAGCGGGGGAAAGGTGTTTATTTCAGTCGGAACAAAATAGGCTTTCCTCGATTGGACGAGACGATCTTGCTGGAATGGTACGATGGGTATCGAAGGAAGATGGGGATGGGGTCGGGTACGATATTCTGTCCTTTTCTGCTCGGGGTGAACAGAGATGGCTTGAGGTGAAGACGACAAACGGTCCAGCTACAACACCGTTCTGGATTACACGAAACGAGCTACGGGTGTCCGAGGAAAATCCAGCTCGTTTTCGTCTGGTACGCTTGTACGACCTTTCCCGCACGCCCGCAGCATTTCAACTAAACCCCCCGCTTTTGGACCGTGTTTACATTAGTGCAGAGCAATATAAGGCGAGTTTTTGAATTTCCATATTCACACTTCCACTCCCGTCCGATTCCAAAGTGACTACAATCTCCTGTCCCTGGGCTGAAAATCTGTCTTCAATCAGGGGCAAGCCATATATGTACACTTGGAGTTGAATCGTGAGATAAGATAGCTGGGTCTGTTGCCAGACACCAGTTAAAAATAGAATCTCCCTTTACATAAACTACGACTGCCCGTTAACCCATTCATAATTCCTCATCTGACTTTCCATGAAGAAAAGCGCTCGTGTTGTGATTATCGGTGGAGGGATAGCAGGATGCTCGACACTCTATCATCTTGTTCAGGAAGGTTGGACGGATGTGATACTCCTTGAACGAGATGAGTTGACGTCAGGTTCAACCTGGCATGCAGCTGCACAAGTTACCCAGTTTGGTGCGAATCAGACCATGGTGGCCCTGAAGAGGCACAGCATTGACCTTTATCGCAAGTTGTCTGCAGATCAGGGGCATCCAATCAACTATCACCTCACCGGTGGAATGCGCCTTGCACATACCCAGAAGCAGGTTGATTGCTATAAACATTTCATCGGCATGGCGGCGGGCGTTGGTGTGGAGATGGAATTCATCAGTCCATCAGAAGTGGGTAATCGACATCCTCTAATTTCAATCGATGGTCTGCTCGGTGCGTGGTGGGACCCACTTGATGGAGATATTGACCCTGCTCAACTGTGTTTTTCATTAGCCCGAAATGCACGCAAGGCAGGAGCTGAAATCCAGCGCTTCAACCCTGTGGAATCAATTTCAAGAACCAAAAGCAAGGAGTTTCTGATACATGCTCGGGGAGGCGATATTGTTTGCGATATACTGGTCAATGCCAGCGGTTATCGAGCCAATGAAGTCGGCCATATGCTTGGCATCAGTCATCCGGTTGTCTCTCTTGAGCACATGTATTTTCTGACCGAGCCTATACCTGATATCGAGGCCTTGGAAAAACGTGTTCCGATAATCCGGGATCCAGGCGACGATTTCTACTCCCGACAGGAAAAGCAGGGTCTATTGGTTGGAGTCTACGAACAGGCATGCAAGCCATTTGGCCTGGACGGTATTGATCCGGGATTTTCCAGGTCCCTGTGTGATTCCGATCTTGATCGATGTCTCGACAATATGGAACGCATATTCAAGCGGCTACCCTGTCTCACGGAAACCGGCATACATACAGTCGTGAATGGACCCATAACATATACACCAGACGGAGCACCACTTGTAGGTCCGATTCCGGGCGTGCCAAACGCTTTTGCCTGTCTTGGCTTGCGAGCCGGAATTGGTGAAGGAGGGGGTCTTGGTAAAATCCTTGCGGAAATTATTGTCTATGGTGAATCAGAATGGGATGCATGGTATCTTGACCCGAGGAGATTTGCAGGCTATGCCAACCAGAAATTCACTTTGGACAAGGCCGTTGAAGATTATCAGAATGAATTCCATTATGTTCTTCCTCACGAATACCGGCCAGCCAGTCGACAGGCGCGTACTACACCACTGTATTCAGCGCTTGACCAATTGCACTGTCAATGGGGTGTCGTAGCAGGATGGGAGCGAGCCCTCTTCTTCAAACCCAATCGAGAGTTTGTTGATGAATCTGGCTATCGTTTTAACTCAACCAAGGAAGTGGTTGCCAAGGAAGTCAGAAAACTGGCAAATAATGTTGGGCTAATGGAGGTATCAGGCTTTAACCGTTATGAAATCAGCGGCCCAGGGGCCGGGGATTTTCTGGATACGATGATTTGCGGTAACATGCCTAATCGTGTTGGTGATGTAAAGCTTTGTTACCTGTTGAGTGAAACAGGCAATGTTCTTTCTGAAGCAACGATTGCCTGGCTTGCTGAAGATACCTTCTGGTATGGTTCGGCAGCAGCATCCGAAATGCATGACAGGGATTGGCTGAATCGCTATAAGCCAAAGGATGTGCGGATTTCAGAAATGACGGAAAGTCATACAACACTAGTGGTTGCTGGTCCAAAATCGAGAGATTTGTTAAACGCGGTATCGCCCGGAAATTCGGTTTCAGCAGAAATCTTCCCTTGGATGGCGGTCCGCAAAATAATGATTGACCAGGCACTCCTGGTCGCAATGAGCGTGAGTTTCTCAGGTGAATTGGCCTATGAGCTACATGTGGAAAATTCACGGCTCTATCAGGTTTGGCAAGCTCTGGCAAGTGCAGGAAAACAATTCGATCTCGTGCATTTTGGGCTATATGCAACTGAATCCATGCGCATTGAAAAAGGGTATCTGGCATGGAAAGGCGATCTTATCCAGGAATACAACCCCATCGAGACCGGTCTTGGAAGGTTTGTCAAACTCAGCAAACCATATTTTGTTGGAAAGCAGGGTTTGCTCCGACAACTTGAACATCAACCAAGACGCAATCTGGTTTCAATTGCTGTTGATTGC
>JAJEAV010000084.1 GCA_022822625.1 Gammaproteobacteria bacterium
GTCGGCGTGTTCCGGTGAGTTCATGCCCCCGGTCCGGAATCACCGTTCCGGGCCGGGGCGTATTCCCTCGGGGTGCACCGGTTCTCCCGGCCGTCCTCTCCATCGGCCATCTCGAAAGAAGTAAATCGTTGCAGTCAACACACCGCTACTGCCCTGTAACCTGTTGGCTGCCAATGCAGCTGCTGGAGGCGTTCCGGCAAACAGCATGGCCGGAATAGTGATGAATCCACCGCCGCCAGCTACTGTATCTACACAGCCTGCAAGAAATGCTGATGCGGCCAGGCAATGATCGCGTCTGGTGTACTTTCTGTCTGCTTGTGGTATCGTATTATCCGTTGTTTTTCAGTGCTGCCTGACGAAGCTGCCTTAGGATACGGTTGGCGGTCAGTCTATGAAATCGGACCGCGAGCAGTATGCCGGTCGTGAAGAGTCCCAAGGCAAGCCCCCACATCAGCCCAATGCCCTGCATGTTGGCCACAAAAGCAAGAAGTACACCGCTACCGATGCCTATAATCCAGTAACTGAAACCAGCAATCCACAGTGGAATCAGTCCGTCTTTCAGCCCTCGCAAGGCTCTCGCCGAAATTGCCTGCAGTCCGTCAAACACCTGAAACAATGCGGCGATCAACAGGAAATTCGTAGCCAGAGCAGAAACCGTTGTGAATCCGGGGTCCTCGTCAGAAATGAATATCGAAATGATCGTATCGGTCAGGCCAACCGGAAAAACGATCATCGCGGTCAAGAGCAGGACTCCGCATGCCATCCCGAACATGCCGGATTTTTTTGCTCTTTGATAGTCTCCCTGACCGATACCTTGTGCTACGCGGACCATGGTTGCCTCCGCTATGCCTATGGCGACCACGAAAGGTATGCCGAACCAGGCGACCGTAATCTGATAGGCCGCCAGGGTTTCGGCGTTGATGATCCCGGCAAGAACCGAAACGACAGTGAACAGGCTTGCCTCGAAAATCAAGAGTCCGGCCACTGGAATTCCGAGAACCGTGATTTCCCGGCAGATTGCCAAGTCGATTTTCCACCGGCTCGCAAAGATGCCGTATCCCCTTAAATCGTCAGTGATGTAGACATGAATTAGCAACAGGATGAACATTGCCCATGAGACGATGGTCATCGCGAGTCCGGCTCCTGCAAGGCCCAGTGCAGGAATCTTCCAGCCTCCGTTGACCAGCAACAGCGCCAGCAGATAGTTTGTTGGCACGGCGGCTACCGTGATGTACATCACGGCCTTGGGACGTGACAGGGCGGCCACGAAACTCCGCAAGACCGAGAAATACAGCATCGCCAGAACGGATGGGGTGATGAAGTGCAGAAAGGGTCTTGCCAATTCGATTACCCGGGGGTCCTGACTAGTCCAGACCAGTATGATGTCTAGGTTCCAGACTAGCGCCATGGCTGGTATGCTGACTACCGTGGAGATGATGAATCCCTGCCTGACTGCCAGCCCTGCCTGCTTTTTTTCGCCGGAACCTTCGGCCTGAGCACACAGTACCCCGACAATCGAGAGAATCCCAATCAGGATTACTATAATCTCGAAAGTCATGTTGCCGGAAATCCCGACAGCAGCCAGTTCAAGGTATCCGAGTTGGCCGACTACCACCTTGGTTGTGATGAACATCAGGTATTCTGACAGGAATGCTGCGATCAGCGGCAATGCGATCTTCGAGAGATGGAACAGTTCCTGTTTCGTATGGTCGGGAAATCGGGCGAACATCAGACGATGGCGGTGCAATTGAAAAACCGCTTCAAGTGTAAAGGGGTTTTCCTGAAACCGTTGCGTTTCCGTTTTGACAGAACCTATCCGCAACAATACTGGAGCGATGATTCGAAAAGACTATCATGTCCAGGAATTTCTGTCTGGATACTCGGTGAATGGGTTGGCTTGATGAAACTTCTTTGCCAACACGATAAAGGGTGGGACGGATATGAATTTCCTGCAAAAAAGGTATAACCCGGCAATGCCGGATAGTATATAATACGCCCCCTTCAATTGTAATTGGACAAAACCATATGCCAACTGTTCAAGTTCGACAAAACGAATCTTTCGACATTATTTTGCGACGATTTCGAAGAGCCTGCGAGCGTGCGGGAGTGTTCTCCGAGTCACGTCGACGTCAATCATATGAAAAACCCACCGCTGTTCGAAAGCGGGATAACGATGCTGCAGTACGACGCGAGATGAAACGCGTCTCCCGTCAGCGCACTCGCAACAGACGGCTTTACTGATCTTTTCCAATGACGCTAAAGGAGCGTATCGCTGAAGACATGAAAATGGCGATGCGCGCCAGGGATACGGTGCGTCTTGATGTAATTCGCTTCCTCAAGGCAGCGGTCCAACGCAAGGAAGTGGATGAAAGATGCGATCTGGATGAACAGGGGGTCGAACAGGTCATCCAAAAACTGCTCAAGCAGTCCCAGGAAGCAGCCGAACAATTTACCAAAGGAGGGCGTCAGGATCTTGCCGACAAGGAACACCAGTCGATAGATATTTTGCAAGCCTATCTACCTGAACAACTTTCCGAATCAGAAGTTGCACAAGCGGTATCAGAAGCGATAACCGAGAGTGATGCCAAAAGTATGAAGGATATGGGGCGTGTCATGGCTTTGGTAAAGGCGCGGACACAAGGCCGGGCGGATATGAAACTGGTCAGCGAAAAAGTCAGGGCACTTCTTGGATAATTTCGAATTTCTCCAAGTCCCGATTGACTTGGTTGTATGTAGAGTCAGTTTCAGTGATTGACGATTGTGTCTGGTCTCAAGGACAAGGGTCTACATGTGCCGAATGTTCAGAATGCGATGCACCTTGTAGAAGCTGCATTTTCCAGTTTGATGGTTGAATAGGGCTGAAGGCATTGACGGCAAAAGCCGACCCGCTTAGGGCGAAGTGTGTTTGCCGCCGTGAACAGATGGTTCGCTGGACCATTGCCGACGGAGGGTTTCCAGAGGTTCCAGCATGCTTTCCGGTAGTTCCAGCAAGTCAATGAGAACAGCAGTATCCAGTGCCTTGCGTACTTCATCACGATACGCTTCATTGGCAGGCAGAAAGGGTCTGGTCTCGAACTGAGTAAAAATTTTCCTGGCCAGTGTCAACTTGCTTTCCGGAAATCTGCGTGGATCAAGAACCATAAGTTCAGACAACTTGCTGATTGTCAGTATTGCTCGACCCTCCTGTTGTCGCGACCCATACCACCAGAAAGTCATCAGGCCAAGCGAGCAATTGGTCCAGAGGGCGATAAATTCTTCCCACTTGTCTTCATGTGGGCGAAAATTCGGCCATGCTCGGCCACCGAGGACAGGGTCTGGCGTCAGACATGCCGATAGACTTTGCGAGTTCAGTCGAAAGTCGAGAGTAAAGTGTAGCCTTGATGCAGTTTGCCAGGCATCCAGAGCGCGTTTCTCGCAACCGGGACGCATCACTCCCATGCTGTCTGGTTCTACACGCAGGTATCGTTCGCGGTCCGCATCATGTCTCCAGAGGACAGGATAGCTGGGAACGCCTTCCATGGCATGTATCCGGAAAGGTCCTCGAAAGGGTGGTTCGTCATCTTTTCCATTGCCGATGTCTCTGTGCAACAGGCCTCTATCGCCCAATTGTCCGAGAGGAGCGACAGGGATGGCATGACGGGAAGGATGTTGCGGCATTCGCAGTTCACCCTGGAGCAATGCAATCATCATATCGGCCAGTGCCGACTCGCGTAGACTTGTGCAGCCGCCTTCACCAAGCGGTGCCCGGATATAACTTCCGGATGTTTGCCCGCCGGCCCTGATATATCCCGCATTTGGCGAGGCAGGCAATCGCTTGATGATCCTGGCCGTTTCGGCAGCTTCCAGCATGCTGGACGGACGGCGGTGTAAATTGACAAAGAGTGCTTCGGAATCAGGAGTCTTGCTAGTTCTCTTCGTGGCTACAATCAACGTCTCGGCCATGCCGGTATCAGCAGAAAAGGCACGTTCATGGTTACCAATATTGGCTATTGTAACGACAGTAATGTTCTCGTATGCACCGGCAAGCAACTTCCGTGCAGGTTCCCATGAGGCCCCCTGTATCGCCGTTATGGGAAGAACAAGAGCGATAGTACCGCCAGGCTTGACCTTGGCGTGAGCAAGATCAACAAAATTGGAAGCAAGGCCGGCATTGCCATGGCCTGCGGGATGTTTTATGCCCTTACGGATATCCGCCAGACGATCGGACATCAGGCGTTGCTCGTCTCTGGTTGTCCGAAAGCCGGCAAAGGAAGGGACCGGCACTCGGCAGCTTCATGGTTGGTCGGTCGTGTGAATGGCGGGTTCATGATGACCAGATCAACCGACTCATGAGGGACTTCAATGTCTCCAACCTTGATATCGCCCTGCGCCCCGCTGGCTTGGACCTCACCGGTTGCGAACAGCGATCGGCTCTTCACGGTCTCAATCAAGTCCAGCGAGCCTATGGAAACATCATGATACTTCTCATCCACATTCCCTGTTCCATAGGGCATCGTGTAGACACGGGTATTGTCGAATACGATGGTCGGATGTACGCTGGAAAGCTGCGAAGCGCAAAGGTGCGCTGCCGCAGGCATAATATCTGCGGCAATAACAGAGTGCTCGATCATGTGCCTGTGGAGCTCGCTGTCGTCCCCGCCTGCATGTCGATATCGGGCAAGTATGGCCTGATAGCCAGCTGACAGAAGGGTGCCCGTGCCGCACGAAAAATCCGCAATCGTGAGATCGGGATAACTTTCCAGATTGTTCCAGTCTGCATCCAGACGGCTTACCGCCATTTCTGCCAGCAGTGCCGCGCTCGTTGGCAAGGTGTAGAACGTAGCCAGGAATTTCCGGTCGGCGATCAGGTTCTGGAACATTCTGCCCGAAAGATCATGCCGCGTAGTAACACCAAGCTCTGCAAGGCGTTCAGATGCTGAGGCTAGGATGTACAGGATACGATTGGCCGTTGCCGCCCGTATTGGCGCAAGAAGATCGGACGCAACCTTGAAAATCGGCCAGTAGTTGATGTCGTCCAATATCTTCCTCCATGTATCCAGAATCGCCATTCGGAAAGACCCGGCCGTGTCGTTCTGAAGCTGGGTGACCGAAGGAATGTCATGGAAACCGGCAATGGTCGAATGGAAAGTCAGGGCATTGGCAATGATGGTCATTGCCATACGGTTTGTCTGTTCCCCTCCATGCTGGTTGAGAACGCGTCCCATCTCTCGTTCGGTATCCACAAAACCGAGATCAACAGTGTCCTGAACTGCTCTTGCTGCCACCCGGACGCCATCTTCCAGTATCAGGATGCCTTCATCGACCAGGCGCTGTGAAACCATCGCATGCTCTATGCACCGGACAATATCGTTGATGCCGCCATTGAGCCATCCTTTCCCGGGCCAGCGTTGTGGTGCTGATGGGTCACCGGAAAAAATACAGTAGTCGAAATCTGCCTCCGAGATGCGTTCGACAAGATGAGACTGGTCGTGACGGAGAGAATCCGGAATTCGAACGGCAATCGTCTGTTCTATGAGGTTTTCGGAGCCGAGAGGAACAAGACCGAGTCTGGCCTTTGCGTCATTCTCAACCGTAGAACCCGGCACATACTCGGTTTCCACGACTACAGGCTGGGCGTTTGGCGGCAGAACAAGGATGTCCGGTCGCAAGCGTGGATGGTCACGGAAAACTCCGGTCTGCTCTACACCCAGACAATTTCTCCAGAGCGGGTGTTTGGTCCGAAGAATTTCCGCCAAATGTCCGTTGAACACGATTTCGCTGGTATTTGACATGCCAATCATTTCAGGGATGAGTTCTCATGGTACAACTTGTCTGGAAACGCATTCAGGATTCAGAATCATCCCCGAAATACGTGCCTGGCCTGACTGTCTTTCGGGCCCGGCATTCGCAAAATGACAAAATCAAGCTGCATTCGCATATCTCGTCAGCCATTCAGATCCTGGATCCCCCGGACTTTGGTCAGTCTAGTCAGTATACAGTACGCATATTGCAGAAATTCCTGATCCACCAGCAAGACATGCTATGCAGGTTACGCTCCAGGCAAAAGGTCAGTCTTTGCCCAATGCCATCAGGAATATGGTCGTGATGGTCTTGGCATCCATAATTTCTCCTCGCCGGATCATGCTTTCAATTTTCTCGATTTCGAGCCAGTGAAGCTCCAGAATTTCATGTGCTTCGAGCGATTGTTTTCCAGCATGCAAATGGCTTGCCTTATAGGCGTGCATGTATTCATCAGAATATCCGGGCGAAGTATAAAACGAACCAAGCCTCTCCCATTGATCAGCGCTATATCCAGTCTCCTCCCGGAGTTCCCGTCGGGCAGTCTCATCAGGTGTTTCAGGAAAATCAATGCCACCGGCCGGTAATTCCCAAATCCAGTCAAGTGTAGCCGGGCGATATTGCCGGAGCAGACAGACCCTGTTTTGCTCGTCAACGGCCGCAATTACGGCACTGCCGGGATGTCGAATAATCTCCATGGTTACCCATTCGGTATCTTCCTCACCGGGCTTAAATGACTCCAGACCGAGACTCGCCACTCTGCCGCTATACAGGGTGCGCCGGAGCGGTTCTCTGGGAAAGTGGATCAGCGATGCCTCATAGTCGTGAGGTGCCTTGAAGCCCAGCAGGTTGAACAGAGTTGCTGCCACATTGGCCAGACCGCCTTCAAGCCCGCTTTGTAGGACATAAGCATGGTCATTGTTCCAATCAGCGATCACGAACGGCACAGGATTGAGGGAGTGGGAAGTCTTGGGTATGCGCTTGCCTTCACGTTCAGTGAACATCTCTTCGGCATTTCCATGATCCGCAGTAAATACCAGAACTCCCTTGAGGGCTTCGACAGCTTCAAGCAAGCGCCCGAGACAGGCATCAACAGATTCCAGAGACTGAACCGTTGCCTCGATATTGCCAGTATGTCCAACCATATCTCCATTGGCAAAGTTGATACGGCCAAAACGGAATTTCCCCGATTCCAATAGTTCGATGGTAGCGTCCGTGATTTCCCTGGACTTCATGTCGGGGGCCTGGTCAAATGGAAGATTGTCAGACGGGATTTCGACATACGTCTCAAGCGTCTCGTCGATATGGCCGGATCGATTACCGTTCCAGAAATAGGTAACATGCCCGAATTTCTGGGTTTCGCTAATCGCAAAACTGGAAATCTTTCTGGCGCACAGATATTCCCCCATGGTGTGCTCAATGACTGGAGGTTGAACCAGATAATTTTGCGGTATCTTCAGGTCACCATCGTATTCGAGCATGCCGCAGAAGTAGATATCGGGAAAGTTTCCTCGGCAAAAGTGCTCGAATTCTGCGTCGCCAAGCGCAGACGAAATTTCAATTGCCCGGTCCCCCCGAAAATTGAACAGCACCACTGCATCGCCATTCTGCATCTTGCCAACAGGCTGCCCGTTTTCCGTTACTACAAATGGGGTAAGATACTGGTCGGTAATCTCGGAGTCAGCCGCGTACTGCCTTTCTACTTCATTGACTGCATCGGTAACCAGACGGCCGGTTTCGTCTACGCATCCATGGACATGTGCATTGAAGCCGCGCTGGACCATGTTCCAGTCGGCCTGGTAGCGATCCATGGTGATCTGCATGCGCCCGCCGCCGCTTGCGATCCGATAGTTGGTATTGGGAGCCTGATTTATTCGCTGAAGTTTTGATTGAAGGATTTTGAGATACCGGGGTGATGAGCGAGGGTCTACATCACGTCCATCCAGCAGGGCATGAACGCATACTGACTGGATGCCTGCATCATGGCTTTTATCCAGAAGTTGAAGCAGATGACTGATGTTGGAGTGTACGTTGCCGTCAGAGACGAGTCCGATAAAATGTACAGTCCCACCGGCCAATCCCCGTTCTCGAATAGCTTTCCACACATCCGATTCAAACAGGGATCCGGAATCAAGAGCAGAGTCTACAAGCTTTGCACCCTGATCAAAAATGCGTCCACCTCCTAAGGTGTTGTGTCCCACTTCGCTGTTGCCCATGTCCGAATTCGAAGGCAAGCCCACCCACTCACCATGTGCATTGAGTCTGGTGCTTATCGAACTTGCAAGCAGTCGATCGATATTGGGTGTATAGGCCAGTGACAGGGCATTCGCGGCGCCGGGTTCTGCCAACCCGACACCATCGGCAATAACCAGTAGAACCGGACCGGGTCGCCCCTGGAAACTGATTAGTCGTTCAAGAATCATGGTCATGCTCAGGTGTTCCATCCCGGAGAAGCAGTAAGGATATCGGTATGGTGGAGTGTTGCCTTGAATTGTTCAAGGGCCTTGGCACGGTGACTGATCCTGTTCTTGATTTCCGGCTTAAGCTGGGCAGCTGTGCACCGGTATTCGGGTAGATAAAACACCGGGTCATATCCAAATCCGTTTTCTCCTGAAGGATCTGCGGCAATTTCTCCTTCCCATGAATCTGAAAATATCAGCGGTTGATCGTCTTCAAAGTGCCGCACCACTGCAATCACGCAATGGAATCTTGCACCTCGGGAAGATCGGTCAATTCCATTCAGCTCATGGAGAAGTTTTCGAACATTCTGATGGTCGGTAGCATGAATGCCGGCATATCGGGCAGAATATACGCCGGGTGCTCCATCGAGATAATCAACCGACAACCCTGAATCATCCGCAATAGCCGGCAGGTTTGCATGTCGACTGGCAGCGAGGGCCTTGAGCAATGCGTTTTCTTCAAAAGTGGACCCCGTTTCTTCGGGTTCCGGAATGCCGAGTTCAGACATCGGTCGGATGAGGAATGGTGTGCATCCCAGGATTTGGGCGAATTCGCGAATTTTTCCTCGATTGCCGGAAGCAACAACAATTTCCATTGAGGATTGATTCATGGTCTGTTGTCAGATACTGTATGGTTGTTCAAGTACCTGTCGTTGATATTCAAGCAGTTTTTGACAAGCCGAGCTTGCCTGATCCAGCATGGTATCGACTTGCTCCTTGCTAAATGGGACCTTTTCAGCCGTACCCTGGATCTCGATAAAGTTCCCGCTGTTATCCATGACGATGTTCATGTCGGTATCGGCCTGGCTGTCTTCAGCATAATCCAGATCGGTGATGACAGCTCCCTTGTAGATGCCGACCGAGACCGAGGCGATCGCACAAAGCACCGGGTTTTCAGTAATCACCTCATCTTTCAGCATCCGGTTGACTGCGTCGACAACGGCAACATAGCCGCCGGTAATAGCCGCAGTTCGAGTTCCTCCATCTGCCTGTATCACGTCACAATCGACGGTAATTGTCCTTTCACCAAGCATCCTCATATTGACAGCGGCACGCAATGACCTACCGATCAGGCGTTGAATTTCAAGAGTGCGTCCGGTTTGCTTGCCGCGGGATGCCTCACGCATGGTCCGTTCACTGGTAGAGCGGGGGAGCAGGCCATACTCGGCTGTCACCCATCCTCGCTTTGAGTTTCTGAGAAACGGCGGGACCCGGTTCTCAATCGTTGCATTACACAAGATACGCGTATCCCCAAATTCGATTAATACCGAACCTTCCGCATACCGGGTGTATCCTCGAGTAATGTTGATGGATCGTAGTTCATCGGGTTGACGGTTGCTGGGTCGGTTCATGGTCTGGGTTCTATGGAGTGTGTGGGGGAGGGGGTTGTTATTATATGGGAGTCGGAGTCGCTTGCCCTAGTGATTTTTCGTTATCTTCATCTCGTACACTGCAATACTGTGATAGGCATTGAATTTCCAGCCAGCCTCGTCGAGTAACCCGCATTTCGTAAACCCCAGTTTTTCGTGCAGGCGAATTGATGCCGGATTGGGCAAGGTAATGATTGCAAAGGCACGATGCAGGTCAGTGAGTCGTATCCGGTTGAATAGTTCACGGTAGAGTATTTCACCGATTCCGCGACGAAGCATGCCCTGTTTGATATAGACCGTAGTTTCCGTGGATCGGCCATAGGCATTTTTTGGACGGAAAAACGTGTTATAGGTGAAGCCCGCAATCTCTCCTTCGATTTCAGCAATCAGTAGGTGATAGGGGCAATTTCCCTGATTGAAGTTGCCAGCCCATTGAATGCGCTTGTCTAGGCTCCACGGCTGGATATCAAAGTTGATCGAAGTGTGTTCGATATACCAGTTGGCGATATCATTGATGGTCGGCACATGATCAATGGTTGCCGGCCTGATCAATGGTTCACGAGTGTCTTTCAAGACGGGCGGCAGGCGATCAGGTTGATCATCTCGAAAACGATCGTGGCAGCAGCCAGTGAGGTCAATTCGGCATGATCGTAACTGGGACTGACTTCGACTACATCTCCCCCCACCAGGTTGACGCCTGCGAGCCCTCTCAGGATATTCACGAGTTCCCGGGTCGTAAGTCCGGCAATTTCCGGGGTGCCCGTACCCGGCGCATGGGCAGGGTCAAGAACATCAATGTCAATCGACAGGTAAAGCGGGCAATCACCGATTCGTTTGCGAATCCGGTCCGCTACATGATCCGGCCCGAACTTTTCCAATTCATCGCAATGGATAACCTTGAATCCAAGCTCTTCATCATTCTTCAGATCTTCCGAACTGTAGAGGGGGCCACGGATACCGACATGCATGGATGAGTCATCCATGAACAATCCCTCTTCAGCAGCACGCCGAAAGGGTGTGCCGTGGGTATATGGTGCGCCAAAATAGGTATCCCATGTATCCAGATGCGCATCAAAGTGCACCAGGGCGACGGGACCGTTCAGACGTTGATTAATGGCCCGCAACAGTGGAAATGCAATCGTATGATCACCGCCCATGCAAATCAGGGATTCACATTGCCGGTGAACTTCCGTTGCCGCCTTTTCGATCTGATGGATCGCTTCGTTAATGTTGTAGGGATTGCAGGCCACGTCACCGGCATCTGCTACTTGCAGGGATTTGAACGGTTCGGTCTGGTAATTCGGATGAAAGTTGTAGCGAAGGTGGCGCGAAGCCTGGCGGATTGCGCCGGGGCCAAAACGTGCGCCAGGTCGATAGCTGGTACCGGAATCAAACGGCACGCCCAGAATGGCAATATCGCAGGTCTCGACATCCCTGAGTTCGGGAAGTCTGCAAAATGTAGATGGGCCAGCATATCGTGGGACAACCGTTCCGCTTACCGGCTCTATGGGTTCTGGTTTATGATCGGTCATGTCTTGTTAGATTTAGTGTTGGGAATATCCAAATATCCATCAGTCCATCATGGAATAGGTTATATTGGATCATGTCTATTATATGAGTTCTCTGATCTCGGCAGAATACCGAATTTCATGGTCGGAAAGGTAACCGAGACTATTTTTCCTGATACTTCTGAATCCTGTATCGACAGCTTGCCATTATTCCGGAAGACTGGGTCATTCCCGGGTTCAGGTGGTCTCCAGGTCAGTGAATCCGGGCAAGACAATTATATCCAGTCATTGATTGCAGGTTTGAGGCTGGGTTAGAATAGCTGGATAGGATGGATGATTAAACTGGAAAGTACAGTGGTTTTTCTGGCATGGGCAGACAGGAAAATCGATTTGTCCCCGATCTGGTTTCCAGACTATTTTGTGAACGCCAACAATGTGATGCATATTGTCCTTGTGATCCAACGATGAGCAGTTATCTCGAAGCAACTGGACTGGATTTCCATACTTCAGGCCAGTTTCAGGCACGCCACGGTCTGCTTGAGTCCGCACCCTGGACTCCAGCACCTACCTCAGCCGTATCGTATACGGCGGGCAACAAACTCCTGATTATTGGCGGGATGGAACAGGCTGCACAGGCCATGGGGCTGCTCGGTGATCGGATCAACGCATATATCGCAATTCCCGCCGATAGATCGGGTCTCGCAAGTGCTGCAAATGCCCACCATGCAGCAGGACTCACTGTAAGGGGGTTTCTTGGTCGATTTGAAGTCCTGATTGATCAGCATTTGGAGCGGCAGGATTCGGGCGAGAAAAACCTGGCTAGGCTGTTTGACATTGAAAGTGGTTTTTTCGATCAGGTCTGGGATTGCCGGAAAGAGTCGTGTTTTACTTCGGAACTCAAGCCGCCCGGCTACTACAACGAACTGGACAGTACCGACATTGATAGTCAGGCCGATAGACTCGAAACCGTGCCGGATATGGTCGGTGAGTTCGAAAAACCCAGGTATTTTGATTATGACCCCGATATCTGTGCGCATGGACGCAGCGGTATCCAGGGATGCACAAACTGTCTGGATGCATGTCCAGCTGACGCCATAATTTCCATTGGTGACAATATTGAGGTTAATCCACACTTATGTCAGGGTGGAGGTGTGTGTGCGACCAGTTGTCCAACCGGCGCCATTACCTATGCATATCCCCGTGCCGAACAGCATCTTGAACTGCTCCGGGTTTTGGTCAAGGGGATGCTCAAGGCCTATCCGAATACTGCCCCCGAGGTTGTTTTTGTCGATAGCGAGCACGGTGTTGACCTGTTTAATGAACGGTTTCAGGAAATGGTGCATACCGTTCTCCCGTTCGTGGTTGAGGAAATTGGCTCAATTGGCCCCGAAATGATGGCTTCTGCACTGGCTTACGGGGCAGGCAGAGTGTTTGTCTACACGGCGGAAGGAACACCCACCAAGGTCATCGAGGCCCTGAAGAAGACAGTGAGTCAGATCAATACAGTGCTTGAAGAGACATCCTGCAATGATCGTATACTGAGCATGAGTGATACCCTGGAAGGTGTTGGTGTCGAGGTCCTGAGTGATGTTGCCGAATCTGCAACCTATGCCCCTATCGGCGACAAGCGGACCATTACCCGCAAGGCATATTCGTATTTCAATGAGATCGCCAGGCCACCTCGCGAGTCTTTTGCCATGCCGGAAGACAGCATGTTTGGTCGAATTCGAGTAGATGTCGAGACATGTACGCTGTGCATGGGCTGTGTTTCACAGTGTCCGGGCAATGCCCTGCAGGCAGGAGGAGATACGCCCGCGCTTCGCTTTATAGAAGCCAATTGCGTGCAGTGTGGAATCTGCCAGAAGAGCTGCCCAGAGTCTTCGATTACTCTGGATCCCCGGCTTCATTTTGACATGAATATCATCAACAAGCCGATATCCCTCAAGGAGGAAAGTCCGTTTCACTGCATTGCCTGTGGCAAGCCGTTTGCCACTCAGGCGATGATTGCCCGCATGACGGATAAACTCAAGGGACACTGGATGTTTGACGATGCTGGATCGCTGAACCGCTTGAGAATGTGTGGTGATTGCCGGGTTATCGATATGCTTGAGGAAGAAAATCGCAGGCAGACATAGAATAGTAAAGTCATTCATGGGAAGCATGTCTGAAACAGTTCAACGATAAATAAAAGCCCGCACACTACAGCGCAGGAAGATGCCGGGCTGGTGTTCGTTCGAGTCTGAAATGCATGAATTTTTATTTGTACCATGAATGAACCATATAAAAAAATTCAATCCAGATTTGCGATTTTTAACACAATTCTGCAATTGCACTGTAATATACCCTTTACCAGGTGTAGGTTGAATGTGCCGGAGTGTCTTGGAGAGAGCATGTAATGGTCTGCTGTCAGGCGAACACTCAGGACCAGGAAGTGCAGAAAATGCTTGACCGAGAATGATATCGACCTGCAACCTGCATTTATAGAAAGGATAGGTAAATTGTCGTCACTTGATATGCAAGGCTTTGTTCAGGAGCAATCGTCCGTTCAGGCACGGGCCGGTGGTTCTGAATTACGCATGAATACCTACACGATCCTGGCTTCCCTCCTTCACAACACCCCTGACCCCCTGTTATTGAACCACCTCTCCGGCATGGAAAGTGCCGATTCCGGTGAACCGGGTACCATGGGACGGGCGTGGATGGCTCTGAAGCAGGCTGCTGCAGAAGCAGAGCCATCCCAATTGGCCGGGGAATACCAGGACTTGTTCATTGGTCTTGGCCGTGGCGAAGTCGTGCCCTTCGGCAGTTGGCACCTCACGGGATTTCTGATGGACAAGCCCTTGAGTGATCTGCGCGATGACCTCCAGGCCCTGGGAATCGTCCGTGATGACAACGAAAAGGATCCGGAGGATCACATTGCTGCACTCTGTGAGACGATGGCGTTGCTAATCCAGGCAGATGATGTAGACGAGCAAATGGAACGGCGTTTCTTTGCCTGTCACCTGCATCCATGGGCATCGAGGTTTTTCAGGGAAGTCCAGGAAGCCGATTCGGCGAAGTTTTACCGGCATGTCGGTTATCTGGGACAGTCTTTTATGGAAGTCGAAAGTCATTACCTGAATGTAAGAACACACTAAAAGAAGAACACTACGAAATAAAATTAAACCACAACACTTGGAGATTGACAGATGAATAAGAAACCCGTTCAGACAGAAACCATACACCGCCGCAGTTTTCTAAAGGGAGCAGCGGTTGCTACAACCGCAATCGGGGCGGGTGCGGCAGTTGGTGTTGCACAGTCCGGGTCTGTGGAAGATACGCCGGTGAACGATCAGAAAAAGGGCTATCGAGAGACCGAACATATTCGCGAGTACTACCGGCTGGCACGACTGTGATTCAGGGTCTCTGGAGAATAAACACAAGAAATTGATCTATCCACGAGCAAAGTTAGATTACCTGAGGAGGTTAATTAGATGAAATTGATACGCAAACGAACGGTGGAGTCAACTGGCAAGTTCACCGGCATGGGCGAGGCCATTGATCGGCGAACATTTTTGGCGCGGTCCGGTATTGCCCTGGGAGCGGCGACAGCAGCGACCGTGCTGACTCCCGGACGGGTCAGAAAGGTGCATGCTGCCAGTAGCGAAGCCAGAATAGGCCCTGTAACCGTCAAGAAAAGCGTGTGTACACACTGCTCGGTCGGTTGCGGGGTTGTCGCAGAAGTACAAAATGGAGTCTGGACCGGTCAGGAACCGGATTTCGATTCCCCGTTGAATCTGGGTTCACATTGTGCCAAGGGCGCATCGGTGAGAGAGCATGGCCATGGCGAGCGCCGTCTCAAATACCCGATGAAGCTGGTCGGTGGCAAGTGGGTTCGCATGTCGTGGGATGATGCGATCAATGAAGTGGGCGATGGCATGCTCAGGATTCGCGAAGAATCCGGCCCGGATGCGGTGTACTGGATGGGCTCTGCCAAGTTCAACAATGAACAGGCCTACCTATTCCGCAAGTTTGCGGCCATGTGGGGTACCAATAATGTTGATCATCAGGCTCGTATCTGCCACTCCACCACGGTTGCTGGAGTTGCAAACACCTGGGGTTATGGTGCCATGACCAACTCCTACAATGACATGCACAACAGCAAGGCGATGCTGTTTATCGGCTCGAACCCTGCGGAAGCGCATCCGGTCTCCCTGCAGCATATTTTCCGGGCCAAGGAGAATGGCTCCAAAATGATCGTGATTGACCCAAGGTACACTCGTACTGCAGCTCATGCGGATCATTATGTCCGCATTCGTCCGGGTAGCGATGTAGCGATCATGTGGGGCATGCTCTGGCACATTTTTGAAAATGGCTGGGAAGATCAGGAATATATCCGCCAGCGTGTCTACGGTCTCGACGAAGTTCGGGAGGAAGTCAGGAAATGGACCCCTGAAGAAACCGAGCGAGTCACCGGAGCACCGGAGGATGTGGTTAGAACGGCTGCCCAGATGATGGCCGAGAATTCTCCTGCTACCTTTGTCTGGTGCATGGGTGGTACCCAGCACACCATCGGTAACAACAATACCCGTGCCTACTGTGCATTTCAGTTGGCTTTGGGCAACATTGGCAAGTCCGGTGGTGGTGCCAATATCTTCCGTGGTCACGACAATGTACAGGGTGCTACCGACTTCTGTGTGCTGTCGCATTCACTGCCTGGCTACTATGGTCTGAGTGATGGGGCATGGAAGCACTGGTCAAGAGTCTGGGATCTTGAGCACGAATGGGTCAAGGGGCGTTTCCACCCGGAACAGGTGGAAGGCGACAACGGCAAGCCGACACATCCCATGAACTACCGGGGTATTCCGGTATCGCGTTGGGTTGACGGAGTGCTGGAAGAAAGCATCGGCCAGAGCGACAACATTCGCTGCATGGTCTGGGCTGGACATGCGGTAAACAGCCAGACTCGCGGCCCCGAAATGAAGAAGGCCATGAGCAAGCTGGATATGATGGTGATCATTGACCCATATCCGACCCATGCGGCTGTCATGCATGACCGCACTGACGGTGTCTATCTGCTGCCTGCCTGTACCCAGTTCGAGACCTATGGATCGGTCACTGCTTCAAACCGTTCACTGCAGTGGCGTGAAAAAGTGGTTGACCCCCTGTTCGAGTCTCTTCCCGATCACACAATCTTCTATAAATTCGCCAGGAAGTTCGGGTTTGAGAATGAGTTGTGCAAGAACATCGCGGTTGAGAACGACGAACCGAATATTGAAGACATTACCCGCGAGTTCAACCGCGGAATGTGGACGATCGGCTACACGGGCCAGAGCCCTGAGCGACTGAAACTCCATTTGGCAAACAAGCATACCTTCAATACCACAACCCTCAAGGCCGAAGGTGGCCCCTGTGACGGTGATTACTACGGCATGCCATGGCCTTGCTGGGGCAATCCGGAAATGAATCATCCGGGAACACCGGTGTTGTATGACACCAGCAAGCCGGTTGCCGAAGGCGGCCTGTGTTTTCGGGCACGATTCGGGGTTGAGCACGAAGGCAACAATATCCTGGCAGTTGATTCCTGGCCAAAAGGTTCGGAAATTCAGGGCGGTCATCCTGAATTTACGGCGGACTTGCTCAAGCAACTAGGTTGGTGGGATGATTTGACGGCTGAAGAAAAGGCTCTCGCGGATGGCAAGAACTGGAAGACTGATCTTTCGGGTGGTATCCAGCGTGTAGCCATCAAGCATGGCTGTGCGCCGTTCGGAAACGCCAAGGCCCGGGCGATTGTCTGGACCTTCCCGGACAGGGTGCCCATTCACCGTGAGCCTCTTTATACGCCCGATCGGGAGCTGGCTGCCAAATATCCCACCTATGAGGATAGGAAACGGTTTTATCGTCTCCCGACTCGATATATGTCTATCCAGAAAGATGACTACTCCAGGGATTTCCCGATCATCTTTACCAGCGGTAGACTGGTCGAGTATGAAGGTGGCGGCGAGGAATCCCGTTCAAATCCGTGGCTAGCTGAATTGCAGCAGGAGATGTTCGCAGAAGTGAATCCGAAGGATGCCAACGATACCGGTCTGAAGGAGGGAGACATGATCTGGATTGAGACACCTGAAGGTGCTCGCATCAAGGTGAAGGCCATGATTACCCGACGAGTGGCGCCAGGTGTCGTGTTTACACCGTTCCACTTTGGCGGATGGTATGAAGGAGAAGACTTGGTTGACAAATATCCATCAGGAGCCGAGCCATATGTCAGGGGTGAGGCGGCGAATACCGCGTTTACCTATGGCTATGATTCCGTAACCCAGATGCAGGAGTCGAAAGTGACCCTGTGTCGAATTAAACTTGCATAAGGCAGGAGGACAGAACAATGGCAAAAATGAAATTTCTTTGCGATGCTGAACGTTGCATCGAATGCAATGGTTGCGTTACCGCCTGTAAAAACGAGAATGAGGTTCCATGGGGCGTAAACCGTCGCCGGGTGATTACGCTTGGCGATGGAGAAGTCGGCGAGAAGTCAATCTCGGTAGCATGTATGCATTGTACGGATGCGCCGTGCTCTGCGGTCTGTCCAGTCGATTGCTTTTATACGACTGATGATGGGATCGTCCTGCATGACAAGGATTTGTGTATCGGATGCGGGTACTGTTTCTATGCCTGTCCTTTCGGCGCACCGCAGTACCCTGAAGAACAGGCTTTTGGGGTACGCGGCAAAATGGACAAGTGTACATTCTGTGCCGGTGGGCCGGCCGATGACAACTCTGTAGCGGAATATGACAAATACGGTGCAAACCGGGTTTCTCAGGGTAAACTTCCGCTTTGTGCAGAGATGTGCTCAACGAAGGCTCTTCTGGCAGGGGATGGAGACATGGTCGCAGATATCTACCGTGAAAGGATTCTCAAGCGCGGCGACCGGCCTCAAACCTGGGGTTGGGAAAAGGCTTACGGATCTGCGGTTTCGTGATTGGCATTATGGGGGGCTACATTGCCCCCCGTTTTGTCAGAGCTCACCGCTTATCCGGACAGTAATTCTACAGGAGATTTGCAAATGAATGCTTTGATACGAAAACCGGTAGTCTGGGTCGGGGGCCTCTTGCTGACGGTTTTCTTGACTGGCTGTTACGAGTCCCCATCGGTCACATTGTTTGAGCCGGGAGTCTACAAGGGTGCTGCCGACCCGTTGCTCATGAATGCTGACTCCGAATCGTTGAATGAGCGTTTCGTAGGTCAAAGGGACCGCTAGCGTTCAGGGCATATAAACGGAAAAATACCATGTCATCAAATATAGTTAATGCCGGGAAATCCCGGCGGCGATTCAAGGCCATGGGATGGTCAATTCTATTGATTTTCGCATGCGCAATCATTCTACCTGCCACTTCCTATCTGATACCGACAGAGACTGTACAGGCCCAGGTGGTTGATGATAAGAACCAGCGGGCCAATTTCTGGCGTGCAGTGCGAGAGGGAAGTTCTGGCTACAGTTCAGTGAAGGGGCCTGAGACAGGTGTATTTATCCAGAACGGTGGACAGAATTGGCGACAGTTGAGAAACGGCCCTATCAGCACTTATGGCGGGTGGGCCCTGATTCTTGCATTCATCGGATGTATCGGTTTTTTTCTGGTTCGGGGAAAGATAAGGATAGATGCTGAAATATCCGGAAGAAAGGTTCAGCGATGGGAAAACTGGGAGCGATTCATGCACTGGTTCACCGCCGCAGGATTTGTCATTCTCGCCATTACCGGGCTCAGCATGCTCTTTGGAAGGCTGGTATTGATTCCGGTCCTGGGACCGGAAGGCTTCGCGCTTTGGGCGAATATGTCAATCAATGTGCACAATGTGGTTGGGCCGTTTTTCTCGATTGGCGTGCTGGCCATGTTGCTGTTCTGGGTCAAGAACAATTTCATCAATGCCGTTGACATGAAATGGTTTGCATCTGGTGGTGGAATCATTGGCAATGCACATCCCAGTGCCGGGAAACTGAACGGCGGGGAGAAGGTCTGGTTTTGGGTAGTGATTCTGATTGGATTGATTGCTGTATGCGGCTCCGGTTTTGCCTTGATTGGGTGGCTGGCCCAACTGGGAATTGGCGATGAAACACGAGCTACGATGCAGTTTATGCACAAGATTCACGCGATAGCGGCAATCGGCTGGATTGCGATGTTCTTTGGTCATGCCTATATTGGCACGGTCGGTACTGAAGGAGCCTTGGAAGGCATGACCACTGGCAAGGTAAGTGAAGAGTGGGCGAAACAGCACCATGACCTGTGGTACGACGAAGTCAAGGACAAGGTTGTACAAAGTGAGCCTGCCGCTACCAGTCCCGGGGTCTCGCAACCCAGTACCAGTACGACCTGAATCTCGAACCAATGTAAACGACCCCTGTCTTTGGCAGGGGTTTTTTACGCCTACAGGTTTGAAGATAGAGTATTGTCATGGATCGTTTCCCTCAATCAATCTCGGACAGCATGAAGAAAAGCGGTGCCATGACCACTTGCTCCATGGTGCAGTTTGATCATGGTAACTGGGAGGCGGCGGTATTTTTTGAAGTGGGCGGTAAAGAGTGCAGCAAAGACCGGCGTATTCTTAAGCGTTCCCAGTCCCCTTTTGATGTTGTTATTGAAGCGGACTTGATTGAACATACGTCTGCATGTATTTACATATTGCGTTTCGAGGTCATGACAGATCCTGAAAATCCTCTGGTTGGAGAGGTGTTGCTTGCTCCGGGTCTTGGCGGCACTCATTTTGATGTACTGGACAATCTGACCAGGCAGGAGAACTTGAGGCTCTTCTTTGGTGATGGTGCCTATCGAGTCATGTTTTCTCAACAGATTGGGCTGATGGATCAAGAGCGGGCAGGGATAAATGAGTTACTGAATAGTGCTGTTAGCCATGATGCATTAATCAGGGTGACTGGGCGTTATGATGCGTCTTGTGCCATGAGTGAAATAGTGGAGCATTATGCCTACCGAAAATAACGTTCCGGGATTCATGCGCAAGGTTGTGCTGGCATTGTTGGTCTATTGCCTTCAGGTGGCAAACGGATATTCGTCGGACAGTTTTTCCGAGGCAGTGTACAGGAATGATGTCACCGGCATGGAATCTTTTCTTGTTGCGTCCGCGTCAATTCCAAATATTGATGTACGAGGTGCCAACGGCAAGACCGCACTAATGATTGCGGCCAGAGCGGGTGATGTCGATCTGGTTATGGAACTCCTGAAACGGGGGGCCGATCCGAATACCGTAAATGTTAATGGAGGTACTCCGCTGATGTTTGCGGCAATCAGTGGAAATGATGTCATCGTTGAAGAACTTCTGGTTCGAGGTGCAACAGTAAATGCGACCGGCAGCAATGGCTGGAATGCATTGATGGTTGCGAGTGCGAAAGGCTTTCCGGATACTGTAAAGAGATTGCTTGATTCCGGTGCCGATATCAATGCGGCAGATGTCTATCTCTGGACCCCCCTGCATCGTGCTGCCTATGAAAATCGTATATTGACGGTAGAGGCTCTGCTTCGTCACGAGGGAGTCGAGGTAGACTTTCAGGATGACCATGGGGCAACTCCACTGCATCTTGCGGCGGTGAGGGGGCATCAGGAAGTCGTGCAGAAATTGCTTGAGGCAGGAGCTGATCCGTTGTTACAGGATTCGCATGGACGAGTTGCGGAAGACTATGCCAGAGGTGGTGGGCATGAATCATTAGCGCTCCATCTGGATGCCCGGACCTGATGTATGAAAGAAAATTTTCTCGAGCTTCCAAGTGCTTATGATCTTGTGGAAGTTGCCGAATCAGAGGATATTCGTACGCTTGCTGCACTTACTGCCAGTGAAGGCGGTCGTGAAGGGACGCTTATCTGGCTCAAAAAGCAAACATCAGGTCATGAGTGGGATGGTCGTCCCTGGTATAGCGAAGAGGGAGATTTGCATTGTTCGGTGTTGCTGGAACCTGAGTTTGAGCAGCATCGTTATGGCGAGATAATTCTGGTAGCGGCCGTGAGCATGGGCCAGGCCTTGGCGCAATATCTTTCCCCAATGATTGCGCTAGGATATGACTGGCCGGATAAGCTGATGATTGCCAATCATGTTGTGGGGCGTTTGTGGGTTCAGTATGGTCGTGAATCATCGCCGTGGTTGAGCGTTTGCAGTTCGGTCAACATTCTGAATTCGCCGGAAGATTTTTCGATTCCGGCGATCAGTGTACGTGAAGCCGAAGGCACGACTGAGCTAAATGCAGAAAAGCTGCTTCAGGCATTTGCGCGTGAATTCATTACCTGGATCAATCACTGGAGTGAACAGGGCTTTCCGGATTTATTGAATAGGTGGAAAGTTCGAGGAAACCAGCCTGGTACTCCCTGTGCATTCGGTTCGCTTTCCGGAACAGTCCATGAAATTGACGGCAAGGGAAATCTGGTCATACAGGTCGGTTCAACCAGTCAGGAGAGAATTCTGCTTGAGTCCTGTGTCAAGAAATATTCGGAGTGATGGATATGAAGGGTAGACCGTTTCAGACGGGAAGACGATCTTTTTTCAAGGCATGCTTGTCGACGCTGTCCTTGGTTGGTGCGAGCCCTTATCTGCTTGCCCAGAACGAAGCGGCTTCCAGGACTTATAACCGCGTGAAGTTGAAGCTGGCGAATGGTCAGGATGTAACGTCTGAAATTTTGAGAGAAAAATCCGATTATTTCCTGTTTAATTATCCTTATGTAACCACTCCATGTTTTTTGATTGACTTGAAAAGAGCGGTTGATTCGCCGATGCAGTCGAGTTGGCCGGGTGGTTCGGGAAAGTATCGATCGGTGGTATGTTATTCGGCAATTTGTGCCCACAAGCAGACATATCCGGCAAGAAGTTTCAGCTTTATCAACTTCAGGCCAGAGGAGGTTGCATATCGTGATCGAGATGACAGCCTGGTGAAGCGTTCGGAGATGATTTATTGTTGTTCGGAGAGGAGTGTATATGATCCCTCTCAGGGTGCTGAGGTCATGAGCGGTCCGGCACCGGTTTCATTGACGACAATTCTTCTTGATCATGACACCGAGTCTGATCATTTCTATGCGGTTGGGACCTTGGGGGTGGAGCAGTACGAGGCATTTTTTGAGAGATTCATGTTTCGTGTTGCTCTCGAAAATGGCATGGATGGTCCAGAAGAGGCGCGCGTTCTGGCCAAGGATTCGGCTATCGTTTACACACCGCAAGAGTACAGCATGCAACGTGTTGGCTGTTGAATTACGGTGGGAAGTACCTTCTGAAAGAGATGTCTGCCTGAGCAGAAGCCTTCTTCGTGTATGCCCCGAAACATGCGGCTGGCTGGATGTTCCTAATCCTTGAATAGGAATCGGGGCTGATGAACGGCACGCCATCAGGGACGAAAGTTTCCACCTTTATTTGCGACCAAAGGGTCCCATGGCAACCTTCTCGGAAAATTCCTCTACTGCTACGAGAGGCTAATCAAGAGTGACCAAAGAGGTTTTTCCAAATTTGGGTTCCTGAACAGTTACGAAATTGGAGTGGATTATGTTTCGGAATGCCTTGTCAATCAGTGTCCAATCGACAAGGTCAACCTTGAATGGAAGATCCGACTCTTCAAATTCCTCCGACAGTGCAGAGGTGGTATCCAGTGACAGAGGCTCATCTCCCAGAATGGCAAGGTCCAGATCGGAATACTTCTTCGCCGACCAGGCTGCGCGCGATCCAAAAGCCAGGACTGTACGGTCAGGCACGTGATTCCGGAGGATATCCCGTACGATGTCCAAATATTCGGGTTGAAGATCAAGTTGCGGAGATGTCCCGCTCATGCCAAGCGTTCTCGCAACCTGTCACGCAGATAGGCCGCCTCTTCGAGGAAACACGGGATTTCATTGACTACTTCCAGTGCAACATCTTCGTTGCAGGTATGACTTGTTCTTGCACGCATTTCACGATACTTGCGCCAATCCGGCCACTCACCTAGCAGCAGACCCTGCTCGTTTCCCGTGCGGATCAAGTCCTGAAAGGTCGTCTCGTCAAACTGTTCAGGATTTGCTGATACATATTCTAGGTAGCGCCTTAAAATTCTGTGTCCCTGTTCATGAGTGAACTCGAAGCGTTGGATCAGTCCATCTCGGATCTGTGTGTCGGTCGTGTCCGATTGATACCTCACAAACCCTTCTTCAAGGCGCTGAATAGCCCGCTCGAAAGGGCTGATTCCGGGTTGCCTGTCTGACACTTGGTTCATCATTTCAACGTTTCGTTTTGGGAATTATATAGTTAGGGGATTATATACGGATTTCGAGAGTCAACCGAATTGGCGCTCGGATGTGGTCAGTGTGGAGATTTCGGAGGACGGGTAAAGTTGGACCGAAACACTGGAAAGGTCGAAAATGACGATCCGGTTTCGGCTTGTCGAACAATCACCTCCCAACAGATTGGTCTTGAAATTTACTTCCGATGGTCGATTTGATGGTCGTTATGTTGCCGAATTCAGGCAAGAGGGAGGCGAAACGATCGGTACTTTCACGGAAGAGGCAACTACGCTTGGGGTGATTCCCAAGGTGATGCGATTCCTGTTTTTCAATTCAAGAAGGTTTATCGAAGAACATGCTGCCGAGTCCAAGGCAGAGATCAGGAGACGGGCGTCCTGACTGTACCCTTGTTGCTGGATTCAGCAACGCTGAATGATTGTCTATCCAAGATTAGCGAGTATGAAATCAGCTTTCATATCTGGCAACACATTCTTGTGAAAAGTGCCTTCATTATTGCAGCGAATGTCCGCGTCAATCCCCCGAACAGCGAGATTCATTTTCGCGAGCTGCAGGTAGTGTAGTTGCTTTCTTGGCCTGATTTGCAGAAGTGGCCAACGCGCCTCCTTTGGAAACCATAAAACGTTCTTTTCAAGATAGTAATCAGAATCTTCTGTGTCAGCCAGTTCATCTTCGACAAGTTGAGCATGCCTTGCTTCAAAATCTTCTCGTACTGCACGCGGTCATTCAGTCCAGTTCTTGATCCATGTTTCAATTCGGTTCTGGGCAAAGGACTTCAGTCCCTGATTCACACGATTTCATAAGGAACTACAGTATTTCTGTATTCCTGACCGCTCCTTTGGATGCACTGGTAGTCATGACTGCGTAAGCCTTGAGTGCACTGCTTACTGTACGCTCGCGCCTGGGCTTCCATCCATCTTTGCCGAGTTTATCCATTGCATCTCGACGAGCTTGAAGAGTTTCAGTGTCTACTGCCAAATGAATGCGGCGGTTTGGAATATCAATCTCAATAGAATCACCTTCCTCGACCAGTCCAATCAAACCTCCCTCTGCTGCTTCAGGGGAGATGTGACCGACAGACAAGCCCGAAGTAGCACCAGAAAAACGGCCATCAGTAATCAGCGCGCAGGCTTTTCCCAAATTCTTGGACTTGAGATAGGTGGTCGGGTATAACATTTCCTGCATTCCGGGCCCGCCCTTTGGCCCTTCATAACGAATTACTACCACATGGCCTGGCTCGACCTGATTGCCGAGGATGCCGTCAACAGCCGCTTCCTGACTCTCAAAAATTCGCGCTTTTCCGGAAAAAGTCAAAATGCTCTCATCAACTCCCGCAGTCTTGACTATACACCCTTCCTCAGCCAAATTTCCGAATAGAACAGCCAGCCCCCCGTCTTGGCTGTAGGCATTGCCGGCATTTCGAATACAACCGTTTTCACGATCTATGTCCAAGGATTTGTAGAGCTTGTCCTGACTGAAAGCAATCTGGGTGGGAACGCCTCCGGGAGCGGCACGATAAAAATCATGTAGGTCCTGATCGCCTGAGCGACAAACATCCCAGGATTCAAGAGATTCCCCCATAGTCTTGGCATGCACGGTGGATGTTTCTTGATTTATCAGGCCGGCTCGGTCCAGTTCCCCCAAAATACCCATGATTCCCCCAGCCCTGTGCACATCTTCAACGTGGTAGTTAGGAGTTGATGGCGCGACCTTGCATAGATTTGGAACTTTACGACTCAGTCGATCAATATCCTTGATGGTAAATCCGACTTCTCCCTCTCGGGCAGCTGCCAGCAAGTGCAAAACCGTATTGGTTGAACCGCCCATGGCAATATCCAGGGACATGGCATTTTCAAAAGACTTGAAGTTTGCGATATTTCTCGGAAGAACCGACTCGTTTTCTTGCTCATACCATGCTCGGGCAAGGGCGACGATGGTATGGCCAGCTTGAACAAACAACTTTCTTCGCTCTGCATGGGTTGCAACAATCGTACCATTTCCCGGTAAAGCCAAACCTAGGGCTTCAGTCAGACAATTCATTGAATTGGCAGTGAACATACCCGAGCAGGAACCACATGTCGGACAGGCAGACCGCTCCATTTCCAGACTTTCCTCATCGGTCACATCGTCTGCAGCTGCTACTGTCATGGCATCGACAAGGTTTACTGACTGTTCATGATCTCTCCAGGTAACCTTGCCAGCTTCCATGGGTCCGCCCGAGACAAAAATAGTCGGAATATTAAGGCGCATGGTAGCCATCAACATTCCTGGCGTGATCTTGTCGCAGTTGGAAATGCATACCATGGCGTCAGCGCAGTGGGCGTTTACCATGTACTCAACGGAATCTGCGATGATTTCTCTGGAGGGAAGGGAATACAGCATACCGCCATGTCCCATCGCTATGCCATCGTCTACTGCGATCGTATTGAACTCTTTGGCGACACCTCCAGCAGCCTCGATTTCCCGTGCAACGAGTTGCCCCAAGTCTTTCAGGTGAACATGGCCGGGTACAAATTGCGTAAACGAATTTGCAACAGCAATGATAGGCTTGTTGAAATCTTCATCGGTCATTCCGGTTGCTCGCCACAAGGCGCGAGCACCAGCCATGGTTCGGCCACGTGTGGTTGTCCAGGATCGATAGTCAGGCATGGTTTTGCTCAGGGTTCATGGAAAAAGGGCATTTTACCAAAATCGCAAGATTTGGCGGGGATAGTTTGTCCGAGGACTTTATGTTGAAGCAGTTTCCCCGAGATGATTCCATGACAGATTTTGCGCCGATTGTTGGAATGGAATCCTTATGAATCCTGTTATTGAGCCCATAATTTTACTTTGATTCGACCAAGGGTATTTGGCTTAAGGGCTTGCTTGTCAATTACGGTAAAGGTGGAAACAGTCAAATTGCTCTACAATGCCGGGGATTGGCGTTAAATTCCAAACTTTCGCAACATCTGGGCTTATATATCAATCCGAAACCTTCATTAGCCTAATTCTGAAAATGTCCGATCTCCTCATAAATCTTGACGATTTGCTTCTCAAGCAACGGGTCGGAGTCAGGTTCGTGGCTGGATGAGTTATCCATTGCGGCAATAAGGGAAACATTGGTCAATGCCCTGTATCACCGTAGTTACGACCACGATCAACCAGAATCGGTCAATGTAGACAAGCAGTGGCAGAAAACAACCTGTTTATTTGGCTGGTCCGGATGCAGTAGACTAAATCCAGATTTAGTTGATCATGGATTCAAGCTCCTGATCAAGCCGGTCCAAAATCTCATCATAGGTGAATGCACCGACCTTTTTTCCGCGCCTTTTCAGGTTCACATAATTCGGCCCGCACCATAGACCGAGATCTGCATCATCGGTCTCTCCCGGACCATTGACCCGACATCCCATGACGGCAATGGTTATTGCATGATCTTCAGCGTACCTGGTTCGATCCTTCACCTTTCGTGCAAGATCAATAAAAGCTTCATTTTCGACCCTTGAACAACTGGGACAACTGATCAGATTCAATTTGTCCCGATTAAAGTGGACAACCGTTCTGACTCGACCCTCCGAAATATCCCTGAGAATTTGCCGACCTGCTTCGATTTCCAGATGTTTTTCTGCATGGGGCAGGGTCAGGGAGACTCGAACAGTATCCCCGATGCCCTTTCCAATAATTTGCTCGAAGGCAATCCGTGTTTTCTCAATACCTTCAGGTGGCATGCCTGCTTCGGTAACTCCGATATGCAATGGGATTTCAGGCCGCTGTTCGGCAAATCTGAGATAGGCATTGATGGTCTTTTCCGGATCAGAATCCTTGAGTGATACGCAATACCGGGTGAATCCGATTTGATCCAGCCATTCGGTGTGTACGAGCGCACTGTCAATCATTGGTGATATCGAATCTTCCCTAGGATACTTCGCCAACTGGTCCGGGTCTACTGATCCGGCATTTACACCCACCCTCATTGCACAGTCATGCTTTACTGCAATCTCGGCGAGGTAGCTGACCTTGTCCTGCCAGGGTTTGCTTCTTTCATGATGATAAAGATGCCCCGGGTTGTAGCGAATTTTTTCGACATGGGGTGCAATAATCTCGGCCAAACGATAGTTTTCCTGAAGATCCACGCTAAGCACAGCGTCGGTTTGCTGTCGGATTTCAATCAATGCCTGTGCATCTTTCTTGTTGTCGGCTGCAATACGAATAACATCAGCTCCGGCTTTTTCGAGAAGTCTGAGTTGCTTCAATGTCGAATCGAGATCTCTCGTCGGAGTAGCGCACATGCTTTGTACTGCAATCGGATTTCCATTGCCTATGGCAATTCGCCCAATCTTGACTTCTCGAGTCAGGTTTCGCTTGATCATTGCTTTATGGAATAATGAAAGAATGAAAGGCATAAATGATGCTTGATTCTGTATTATACATCTTGACACAAAATAGAATATGTTTGCATAAGGTATTTCGAGATGGAATATGGGTCTGGGCTGCATGGATCTAGCCGGGTTTCATCATCTTCCAAAAAAAGACATGGCAGTAATTCCATGCAATATGACTTTCAAAAAGTAGCAACCCTTCTGCCGAAAAACGGCAAGTTTTCAGTCGATCGTCTTGTATTCTTTGATGAAGTAGATTCGACCAATATCTGGATGCTCAAACAACCCGAGATTGACGGCCTCTGTTGTATCACGAATCATCAAGTTGCCGGCAAGGGTCGGCAAGGCCGAAAATGGACAGATGGGCGAGGTGGTTCCATTTTAATGTCCATGGGCTGGGAAGTGAGTGCTGGGCACTGCCCCGGTGCTTCCCTGGTAGCTGGTCTGGCAGTAATCAAATCCCTGAAGGAACTGGGCATCCGGGGGGTTCAGCTGAAATGGCCAAATGACCTGCTATTCGGCACAAGAAAACTGGGAGGCATTCTGGTCGAAATGACCGGAACCAGGATGGTGGTTGGGTTGGGATTGAACTATCAATTGGAAAAGTCGTCAATGCTTGATGTAGAACAACCCTGGATGGATATTACTTCTATCGGTACCAAGTGTGATGCTGACGAGCTGTTGTCAGCAATATTGCGAAACATGGGACAAATGATCACGGATTGCATAAATCGGGGATTTGCTGATTATGTGGACTATTGGAACTCACTCGATGCATTCAGGGGATGCTTGGCAGAGGTTCGAATGGGTCAAGACACAATCGTCGGGGTCGAACGAGGGGTAAACAAAACAGGAGCGCTTCTGATTGAAACCGATGAAGGGGTTCAGGCTATCCATACCGGAGATGTTTCGCTACGCCGCAGGACTTTCAAACCAGATTGAAAATCATGGAGATACTTCTGGATATAGGAAATCGACGTATCAAATGGGCGAAGAGCGTTGACATGCCGGAATTGATGTCGGGAAAGTACACTCCAGCAAAGCAGGAGAGCCTATACCACGTGATAAACTTGGCAACTGGAGATGTAGCATCAGAACTCAATCGGCAATTTCGCACGGAGCCCAAACCAGACTCTGTTTGGGTGTCATGTACCCGGGGGGCGGTTGCCATACCAGAAATCGAGAAAGTATGCCGGGTATGCTGGGATATCCAGCCTAAGTTCGTTGGGCCTACCGATTACAAGTCCGGAATAAAAAACGGCTATCTCGACCCTCGGCAACTTGGTGTCGACCGATGGTTGGCAATGATTGCGGCCAGATATTTTATTCCAGATCGACCTATGCTCGTGATTGATGCCGGAACGGCCATCACTATTGACTTTATTAATGCCACTGGATTATTCGAAGGTGGAGTGATTGTTCCGGGGTTGATGACCATCATGGAATCCCTGAATCAAAGAGCAGGCTTGCCATCGGTAGATGTTGATATAACTGGCAAGGAACATGTAACACTCGAAAACCAGGATACTCATTCTGCGATTGCCAATGGTGTTTTGCATACCGCAGTATCGGCAATTGAGAGCGCAATTGCTCAATATAAAAAGAAGTTCGGCAATCATCTGAAAGTCGTGATTACTGGTGGAGATGCCACATTGATAAACCGCATCTTGAAATACCAAATTATGGAATTACCTGTCTTGCCACTGGTTGGGCTATTTCTTGTGACGAGGGACAACGATTGTTGAAATGGGTTGCAATAGGGTTGCTGATAATTAACGTCGGCATATTTTTGTCGATAGGAAGCCAGACTGATTATGCTGACGAAATAAACATCGTTCAACCCATCGGGGTCAATGAACAGGCCATGCTCCTGTTGGGCGAGGTTGAAAAATCTCCTTCTTCAATCCAGAGTCCAACCATAATGCAGCTGATATCCGATAACGATACCGACATTGTAGAAGATACATCTTCAAACGGAGTGGTGGCGCGTGGCTTGTCCACGGAACAAGACATTTCAAGATCAGCTGAACTTTCGATTTTACCGAATGTTAATGATGAGGAAACCCAAAGCCCGGAAAGGATGTATGCAGAACAGCAGGTTGCTGAAACCTGTTTCCGGGTTGGCCCGTTTGAAGACGAATCATCAATGGAACTGGCCTCGGCCTGGATGAACGAGAATGAAATTACAGCGAAAGAGATAACGGGTAATAGCCGGGAGATCAAGGCGATTCGTATATTTGTCGGGCCATTTTTACAGAAAGAACCACTGCAGCGCTATATTTCAGAACTCAAGATTAAACAACTTCAGTTCCGGGAAATGAATCGGGAACTGGAATACTATGTGTATGGAGGTTCCGAAACGGGGTACTTGATATCTTTGGGATATTTCCATCAGCAGGAATTGGCTAGTAGATACCTTAATGACTTGCAGGAGATTGGTATTCAGGCTGAACTGGAGCCAAATTATGAAACCGTAGGACCATTGTACTGGCTGGAAACTATGGTTCCATTGGACTTTATTGATCAGTTTCAGGCTCGAAAATGGGCAGGAGAAAAAGTCAAGTCAGCAAAAATTGAATGTTGAAGCAATCGCCTGGTCCCGAAGATGTGGAACAATGGCTGGGGCTACCGGATGCGCGTCAATCCGGGTGCCGGTGCATTGTATCAGGGCCGTCGGGAGTTCTCGCCGAAGCCGGAAAACCGGCGGCAGAATCGGGAACGTCTTACGGGAAAGGTGAAAAGGCGCCCCGCGGAAATCATCTGCGGGGCGGCAATGTACAGGAAGCATGACAGTGCCCTGGAGTGTCAGGCCGGGACAGGTACGGATTCTAGCAGAGGGCGGGGGTGTTCTGGCCAGAACGTTCCCTCGAAAAAACCCCACCGGCACAGCATGGGACTGTGCCGGTGGGGGTCTCCAAATCCAAAATATCAGATTGAACCTTGCGATGGCCAAGCAACTCCAGTCTACCATGAGCCTGATTGCCTGAGGTTATATTTGCAGGGGCACCGATTTGATGACGGGTTTTCCGGGCGTTCAAGGACTGACCCGGCAAGGGTGTGCATGCCCATGTATTTTGCCCGGAACCATGTCATGCGCAAGTAAAGGCAAATCGGATGTCCCCGAATCAGGGTTGCCAACAGTCCGCTCTTCCCGGTACCTGAGGACGGTCTCCCGATGCCCCTTGCGGAAGCCGCGTCATCCTCTCCAGACCGGAACTAGTGCTCCCGGTTTCCCTGGATCAGGGTGGCCGCCGCTGTGGAGAGTGCCAGAATGGGCAGGGCCGTCAGGATGCTCTCCATCGTCGTTCGTCTGCCATGGTTGGCCAGTGGAGGCGCACAGGCCGGATATTACGTATATTCCATAACGGGTATGCCGTCATTTGTCCCTATGGCCTCCCCGCCACTATAGCCGGAATCCGGGGGGCATTCCCGCCGGGGCAGGGGCATTTCATGGCGAATTCATGGCTCAGGCGGAGGATACTTGCCGGGTGTTCGTCCGTGAACCGGTGTCCGGGCGTCAGGCGATGCGCTGGGCCGTTGCCGAGTATCCCCCGCCGGTGAGTTCGTCTAGCCGTTTTGCGGACGCCTGGTCGTTGTGCATCACGATGTGGGTCGTGATGACTTTTCCATGTAGCGCATGGAACCTGCGGGTCCGCCCGTGCTCACCCGTTCGATGCAGATCCAAACGATGTTCTCCATGTCGAAGTGCCGGACCAGCAGGGTCCGGCTGGCCGGCGTGTGGACGAAGATCAACGGGCGGGCGGTCGTCACGTTGTAGACCGTGATGTCCGGCTATATGGATAATGTGTTCTACAGGTGTTCCCGCAGTCAGAACGGGATGCCCCTGATCATCGGCGATAGCGGTCATGAAGCCGAATGACGGTTGCCGGAGAGTATTAGCATGATCAGCCGGATTTTCCACGTCCCGGTGACATTCAGACGAATTCATGAATGCAAACGTCCGCGTCCTGCGCTCGGAATCATGTCCGTCATCAGGATATTCGAACTGGTAACCGAAACGGACTCTCAATAGCGGGTGACCCATTGGATTTTGCCGACGATGCAGTCATGCATGAAGTTGCAGAAGTCATTTCCGCCATCAGTTTCCGTCCTCCCGCGGTTCTCCTATCTTTCGGTGACCGCGAACCTGATCCGGGCCTCCATTGCCGTCGGCACCGGCAGGGCTTGTTGCGGTGCTCTTGAAAGGCTGGATGCCTGGCTTGACGGTCGCACCCTGAAAGATGAAATCCTGGCCGGGTGGATCGCGGATTTGCATGACCGAGGTTTTTCTTCTTCAACCGCGTCCCTCGCGGTGGCCGCGGTAAGGTTTCATGCCCGGGTGTCAGGCATGGAAAACCCTGCCGGGCCATACCGCAAGGACCCTGGCCGGCATCCGCAGGAGTCCAACGGGGCGGGGCCAGATCGGGGGAATAACATGGGAGAGGGCGGACCAGGTGGTGGGCAGGGCCATGGGGGAAGGCACGATACGGGCACTGCGCGACACTGCCCTGATCACGGTGAGTTCCAATGCGCTCCTCCGGGTGGGGCAGATGATGGCATCGGCGTGCGCGACATCGGATGCGACCCGGACAGTTCCACTGTGTGCCACATCCGCCGGTCCAATACCGATCAGGAAGGGCTGGGGCCACCTGTTATCTTGGGAATCGTACCGTAGCGGTGCTGGACAGATGGATGGCGATGGCCGGAATCGGGCAGGACGGCGGAAATCCCCGGAGATTGCCCGGATGCCGATGACATGTCCGCCGGACCCTTGGCGGATACGACCCTGAATTCCGAAGAGGATCCAGGCCCCGAGAACGCTTTGACTCCGAGAATTCGGTTTTTTGGAAGTAAAACAAGGCGGACTCCCGGCCATCGGGCCGGATGTGGTCATCTCAGTGTCCTGTGGAATCGTGCATGAACCGCGGATTCCGGTTCGGATGCGGGGTCGACTCGAGTCGGCAGTCCGTTCCGTTTATGCGCTCGCAACAGCTCGCAACACGGATAAGTGTTTTCCAATTCGGAAATGAGCCTGAACGCATGAAGAAGTGGAGTTGGTTCCGGGTTGTGGGATGACGGGTTAACATGGTCCTTGATGTTAGGTTGACGAGCGGTTTGCAGTCAAGAAGAATCTGTTGCAGGTTGTGTGGAGTGGTGAGCCTGACCACATTCTCCTTAGGACTCGTGGCGTTCCGTAGGACTGGTCCACAAATCCACGGGGCATCCTGTCCGTGTCAGGGGCGGGGGCCGGCATGCCGTCCCGTCTTTCTTCCGGGAACAGGCAGGGCCGGTGATAGTTGAGCCAGGGCGAGAGGATATCCCGGGTGAACCGGTTGACCGGTTCTGCAAGGTGCCGGGGGATATGATCGTGTCCGAGGACCTTGCGGATCACCGATCCGTTCTTGCCTTCGACCAGTGCGTTGTCGTTACTGTGCCGGGGTCGGGACTTGGTGAATTCGACATGCAGCTTGTTGAGCAGCCGTAGCACGACGTGGTTGACGAATTCCGAGCCGTTGTCGCTGTGAAAGCCCAGCACTACAAAGGGACAGGCCTCGATCATGGCCTTGAGGATCGGCACCAGGAAGCGCTCCGAGATGGCGGGAACGGCCCCGACATGCTACCACTGGGTGACCTCGTCGACCCCGTTGATCAGGTACACCCCCTTGACCCCATCGCGGTCGCCCTGGTGCACGGTGTCGACCCGCAGGTATCCGGGCTGGCCGCCGGGATCGGGCCGGGCCCGCACCCCGATCGCGACCGGTGTCGGTCGTGTCGGACAGTACACGTTCCTGCACCGGCGATAGATCCAGGACTTGCGCAGGTTGTACAGGTGCCCGTTGGAGAGGTCCGATAGCCGCTCATATTTCGGATTATTGAACATCCGGTACATGCGCTGCAGTACCTTGCGGGTGGCCGGGCCGGACATCTGGCCAAGCGACTCGTCGACCTCCGCCAGCAACCGGATGTCCTGATCCGTATAGCGTCTCGGGAACGCCCGGACCGGACCTTGCTGATGGCGGTCAACAATCCTGCCATGTTCCATGTACTGGGCAATCAGGCGGGTCAGCTGGGACCTGGAAAAACCGCTCAGCTTGGCCATGTATGCCCTCAGCAGACCCTTGTCCGGCCGACTGCAGTTGCGGTAGTAGAACCGCACCAGCGTGTCGAGCATGAATGCATAGGCAGATGCACGGTCCATCGCTCGACACTCGATCGGCACAATGCCCTGAACCACCTGCCTGACCTGTTCGAGCGTGGTTACCCGTTTCGTTTGTAGCATGATAATCATCTCCTGATGATCCCATGTTCCGGAACCGAAATGGAAAAATCCGACCCCTACAG
>JAJEAV010000008.1 GCA_022822625.1 Gammaproteobacteria bacterium
TGCGGACAAGTTGATCGTTGCCTGTGTACTGGTATTGCTGGTTTCGGACCCCGGCATACTGGAGCGGGTGATTCATCCTGCCGTGTTTTCGGTAGCGGTGTGCGTGATCATCGGTCGGGAGATTGCCATATCGGCGTTGCGCGAATGGATGTCGGAGCTGGGGAGCCGGGGAGTGGTTTCGGTGAGTCTGCCGGGCAAGCTCAAGACGGTGTTTCAGATGACATCGATAGTCTTGCTGCTGTATGCCGAGCCCTTGAATGGCATGCCGGTATTTCGTATTGGCGAAATGATATTCTATGTGACGGCGATACTGACGCTATGGTCAATGTGGGCATACCTGAAGTCGGCCTTGCCAATTCTTGTACAGAGTTCGAATGTGGCTCCGGATTCTGGGCGGGGTATTAAAGAGCGCACACTGGAGAATGAGTGAGATTCCCCTGATTCTCGCATGGCATTGCGCAAGGAACAGACCCGGCATTGAGGATGCGAACAAGACGTCTCCTGAAAGATTTTAGTCCAACGCAAAATCTCCAAACAAGGACTACCAATTCAGTCGCATTTCTGGTATAAATCGACACCCTCTAAACAACCCACAGGCGAAAAGGCAAGGCAAATGGCCAGAGTATGTGAAGTAACCGGTAAACGTACGACCACGGGGAACAATGTGTCGCACGCCCACAACAAGACAAAGCGCAAGTTCCTCCCGAACCTGCATCGTCGTCGATTCTGGGTCGAAAGCGAGAAACGCTGGGTCCACTTGCGTGTTTCAGCCGCTGGCTTGAGGATTATCGACAAGAAAGGAATCGAACAGGTGCTGGCGGATATCAGCGCACGAAAAGTCGGAACCCCGGCTTAGGAGGTAAATCATCATGCGAGATAAAATCAAGCTGGTTTCGTCAGCTGGCACAGGCCACTATTATACAACCACCAAGAATAAGCGAACCATGACCGAAAAAATGGAAATCAGGAAGTTCGATCCGGTGGTCCGCAAGCACGTTATCTACAAGGAAGCCAAAATCAAGTAGACGCGGTTCTCGAATTTCTCCGGCACGGAATATTTATCTCTTGCCGGAATGATTGACTCGTAGCCAGGATTTCCTGTTTATCCGTGCTTCCCTGAATTTCGCAATTCACTCAGGCTCTGTCTTGGCGTAATGGCTTCTGGCGAAATCGCAAGGTCCAGAACTGCTCCACTTTTTGAAGCTAAGGCCCGCTCAAACGCTTGTGGGAAGTCCGCGGTACTGTCCACTTTTTCTGCATGATAGCCATAGGATTTAGCCAGCATTACAAAGTCCGGATTGATGATTCTGGTACCGAATACCCGTTCCGGGTAGTTGCGTTCCTGATGCATGCGGATCGTGCCATACATGCCATTGTTCAAAACCAGCACGATCGGTTGTGCTTCAACCTGCATGGCTGTTCCCAGTTCCTGGACCGTCATCTGGAAATCCCCGTCTCCGGCAAAGCACACCACGGCCCGCTCGGGATGGACATGCTTTGCAGCAATAGCTGCGGGCAGGCCATAGCCCATAGCCCCGGACTGGGGAGCAAGTAGTCGTTGACGGGGGCCAAACCGGAAGAATTTATTTGGCCAGATTGTGTAATTGCCGGCACCATTGGTCACGACTGCATCTTCTGGCAGGCGATCCGAAAGATAAGCCGTTACCTTGCCCATTTCTACCGGGCCTGGTTGATCAGGCAAGTCAAATTCCCGTTCATAATCGATTCGCGCCTGCTCCCGCCATTTTGCCCATGGGCCATTGATCTCAAGTTCTGCAACAGCCGCACAAAACAGGTTGGGTCCGGCATGGATAGCCAGATCCGGTATATATATTTTGCCGAGTTCACATGCAGACGTGTGGACATGTATCAGTTTTTGTCTGGGTTTGGGTATGCTAAACAGGGTATAGCCATCTGTGGTCATTTCTCCGAAGCGTACATTGATTGCCAGAATCAGATCGGCCTCATGCAACAGGCTCCTGGTTGATGCGGTCATGCCAACGCCTGCGTCACCAACGAAGCTTGGACTGTGGTTGTCATAAAGATCAACCCGCCGAAACGATGCGACTACCGGAAGATCAGAGTTTTCGGTAAATTTCTGGAGTGCTCCCTGTCCTGCATCAGTCCAGCCACTGCCACCGATCAAGACTACAGGACGTTTTGCATCCGAGAGCAGGGATTGGACGGCCTGAATGGAATGGAGGGAAGGGGCGGGTTCTTCGACCGTTACAGGGATCTTCAAGACAGATGCTTTGGACTGATCGGTCAGTATGTTCTCAGGCAAGGCAACGACAACCGGTCCCGGACGACCAGAGAGGGACATGGTCCAGGCGCGCGCGAGTGTTTCGGCAATACGGTCCACGTGTTCAATTTCGGTTACCCATTTTGCAACAGTGCCATAGAAAGCCCGATAGTCGATCTCCTGAAACGCCTCACGACCACGCATTGTTGTACCCACCTGGCCAATCAGCAGGATCATCGGAACACTGTCCTGCATGGCGGTATGAACTCCGATTGAAGCATTGGTAGCACCCGGTCCGCGTGTTACAAAACAGACACCGGGTGTTCCGGTCAGTTTTCCGTAGGCAGCGGCCATGAACGCCGCACCACCCTCGTTTCGGCAAATCGTAAAATCCAGTTTACCAAGGGTGTCATGCAAGGCATCCAGAACAGCGAGATAACTCTCGCCAGGGACGCCGAAACTATGTCTTGCACCCAGAGCTATCAGGGATTCAACAACAAGGTTTCCCCCGTATTTTTTCGCCATATTGAACCTCTTGAGGACGTGATATTGATGGATACATACTGGATTTATCAGTTTATCAATTTTATCTTCTTCCAATTTGCCGAAGCCGAAGGGGAGTTTATTTTTTCAGCCGACCCTTGCCCTGATTCAGGGCTTGTTTTCCATCCATACACGATCTGTAGTGTTTTCGAAAAGGTGGAAAGCAATTCCTTCAACCTTGCCGGGAGAGACGATTATAGGCGGAATGCACGCCTTGCCTTGAGGTTCGAGTTCAAGAAAACCATTGATGTTGAGCCATCCCCAGAGGTACGGTTGTGAGGTAGTGATCGGGATTTGAACAAGAAAAGAAACTGGACAATGAGGGCGGGCATAGCGATGGCTAATATGACAAAATCGGCCTGTAAAGAGAGCGCAATAAGTACTACCCCAGATACAGTCATCAATATTCTGGATGGAGCTTTCATGGGTACAAACAAGTAACCGACGACAGATGCCGACAAGGCAGTCACTCCCAGGATGCGGCCTAAACTGGTATAGGCAAATTCCCATAATTCAAAACCGGCGGAAGAGACAAACAGCAGAACTGGTACATACACAAATGCCAAGGGTGCTACGACCTCCCCTAAACCCAAGGTGAATGCGGATATCCCCGTTCTGAAGGGATTGGAATTGGCGATTGCTGATGCCGCATATGCCGAAGTGCGGACAGGCATCTGACCCAGGAAGACTTAACAGTCCAAACCTGCACAGGGTCAGGGTCATCTTTACGGGTTTGTTTTGTGTCTCTCATGATTCAGTCCTGAAGATAAATTCGCCTTGGCCCTTAGTCCTGTCAGTCATTTCATGGTGTAGATGAATTCGATTATCATGACAAGTCCTCAAGGCTCCATCTTGGCCTGATGTCAAACCCACCATGATGCTTGAATTTCGGGTCTTCCTTCATCTCCAGTTCCCACCTGAAATAGCCCGCATAGGCGATCATGGCACCGTTGTCAGTGCAGAACTCCATGCGCGGATAAAATATCTCCCCTCCCCGCTTTTCACATTCCTGGCGAAGTCGATCGCGAAGTCGCTGGTTTGCGCCGACACCGCCCGAAACAACAAGACGCGTTCTCCCGGATATCTCCAACGCATGCATGCACTTGATGGTCAGGGTATCCACAACCGCCAGTTCAAACGCTAACGCAATATCGGCAATAGTCTGTGAATCGAGACGTGGCTGTTTCCGGGTTGTAGTCAGAACCTGAGTCTTTAATCCGCTAAAACTAAACTCAAGTCCCGGTTGTCGGGTCATGGGTCGCGGGAAAACAAAACGATCTTCCCGTCCTTCCCGGGCGCAGGCCGCAATTTTCGGGCCTCCGGGATAACCCAATCCCAGCAATTTGGCGGTTTTGTCAAATGCTTCTCCAGCTGCGTCATCCCGGGTCTGCCCCATGAGGCGGTACTTGCCTGCGGCTTCAACATCGATTAATTGGGTATGGCCACCGGATACCAGAAGGGCTACAAATGGAAATTCAGGAAAAGTATCCTCAAGCATTGGTGCCAGCAAGTGCCCTTCCATATGGTGGATTGGCAAGGCAGGCACATTCCATGCATAGGCAAGCCCGGAAGCAACCGAAGCACCAACCAGTAGCGCCCCAGCCAGTCCGGGGCCTGCAGTATAGGCGATGGCATCCACGCTTCGACCGTCATTGGCCGGATCCTGCATCAGGTTTTCGATAAGCGGTAGCAACTTGCGGATGTGGTCGCGTGCTGCGAGTTCGGGAACAACCCCACCGTACAGGTTATGGATATCAACCTGTGATGCCAGACGGTTGACTACCAGACCTTGCTGGCTATCATAGATTGCAGCACCTGTATCATCACAGGATGTTTCAATACCCAGAATTCGCATGGAAGTATTCTACATGAAGGCAGGGCGATGGTATGTCGAGTCAATTTACATTGACCATGAACCGTTGTAGTATATATTTTTGAGAGACTGATTAGGCGAGATAAGTCGCAGGTTCACCACATGAGACCGTGGAGTCGGTTATGCCCTTGCAGCCCAGAAATAGCATTTGAAAGACAGTAAATGTAGAACGAGGTTTTTGTGTTGGGCAGATTTCCGCGATGCCATACTTGCAGGCTGGACTTGCTGCAGGATTCGCTTTTGCAAGAATTGCAGCGAACGGAATCGCGGCACGGGAATGTGGAGTTTTTACCAATGCATTATTGAACAGGAACATGAATATAGTCGGAGTACCCCGTCATTTCCCTCATCCTTGCCGGGTCTGGGGTAGAAAAATCACCGGAATACCCGAAAACGCCCCAAAAGTGTCAAAAACCTGTTTCCCAGGTCATTTCCCGGGGTCAAGAATGACTGCTATATCAAGCGCTTTCGGTTAACGCAAAACCCTCGAAACAGCAGTTGAAACCTGCAAGATCTAGAAATGGCTAGCCTTGGAATTCTCCAGAGAAAATGTTGAGCGAAGAAGACGCATTAAACCAGCAGAATAGACTGATCCCTGATTCGAGCGATCAATGCCATGACTCGGGCCTGGTTGCGTGCGGTGGTGACCTCGATCCGGCGCGGCTGATTCAGGCCTATCGTGTCGGCATCTTTCCCTGGTATAACGAAGCACCAATTCTTTGGTGGTCTCCTGACCCACGTTGCGTCATCTTCCCGGAGAAATTCAGGGCATCTAGAAGCTTACGCAAGTCAATCCAAAAATACACATACCGGTTTACAATCGATCATGCATTTGATCGGGTAATTCGAAACTGTGCCAGACCCCATCTCGGTCCCGATGCAACCTGGATTCACGAGGAAATGATTGATGCATACACAAAACTGCACAAGATGGGTTATGCTCATTCGGTCGAAACCTGGATGGATATGGAACTGGTAGGCGGGCTGTATGGACTCGCAATCGGTCGGATATTTTTCGGTGAGAGCATGTTCAGTATCAACGCCGATGCATCAAAGGCAGCTCTTTCCCATCTTACCGAACAGCTGACCAGATTCAACTATGCCCTGATTGATTGCCAGGTTACTTCCGATCACCTCTTGAGCATGGGAGCCGAGGAGTTGTCGCGCAACCAGTTCATGCACATTCTGGAACAAGTCGACCAGCCACCAACCCCGGGTCTCTGGGACCGGGTGGTCGATTTACTGGTACAAGAATCATGAAATTTCAGGGAAGGCTTCCAAAACTTTACATATCAGCTCCACACGGTTGTTCCTATTTGCCGGAGAAAACCGCATCCACCCTCATGCTTGAACCGGACTATCCACTCAATGACTCTCAGTTTACAGTTCTCCTGAAGTCCGGTTATCGCCGTAGTGGCGATATTGTGTATAAACCACATTGCCATGCCTGCAATGCCTGTGTTTCGGTACGCATTCCTGTCTGGGAGTACACCCCGAGTCGGGCCCAGAAGCGGTGTTACCGGAACAATCATGATGTACAAACGAAAATCATGTCTCCCTGCTTTCGGAACGAGCATTTCGACTTGTTCTGTCGCTATCAGTCCTGGCGACATTCCGGTGATACCATGGACCATAACAATCCAGTTCGTTATCGGCAATTCATGATTGATTCCATCGTCAAGACAATCTTCATGGAATTTCGGATTGATGATGATCTGGTGGCACTATCGGTTTGTGATTTGCCCGATGAAGGAATATCTGCGGTGTATACGATTTTTGATCCCATGCATGAAAAGAGAAGCCTGGGCACCTTCGCAATCATGAAGCAGATCGAGTACGCAAAAGAGCACAACCTTGACCACGTGTATCTCGGCTATTGGATCAAGCAATGCCAAAAGATGAATTACAAGATACGCTTTAAACCTCTTGAAGGGTACATCGATAAGGAGTGGCAGGGTATCATTGATCAGATGACTCCCTGAAAAATCAAGAGGAGCCAGAAAGGACTATTCGACCTTGGACAGTGCCTTGGTATCCGACGCCTGTTCGGAGTCGGCCTTGCCTCCTTTATCACGCGTTCCCATAAATCGACTACAAAACAGGCCGGCTTCAAACAGCAACCATACCGGCAGTGCAAGCAGGGTTTGCGAGAATACATCGGGCGGGGTTAGAAGCATGCCGACGATGAATGCACAGACGATGATATAGGGCCGTTTCTTCTTTAGACTTTCAACAGAAGTGGCTCCCATGTAGATCATCAATATGGTGGCGATGGGCACCTCGAACGCAAACCCGAATGCAAAAAACAACTTGATTACAAAGCCGAGATAGGCATTGATGTCGGTCATCACCGCTACCCCCTCTGGTGCCACATTGGCAAAGAAGGTGAAGATGATCGGGAATACCACAAAATAGGCAAATGTGATGCCGAGGTAGAACAAGAAGCTACTGGAGATGATCAATGGCATGATCAGGCGCTTTTCATTTTGATACAGGCCCGGGGCCACGAATGCCCACATCTGGTATAGCAGATAGGGTACAGCGATGGCAAAAGCGGTTGCAAAGGCAAACTTGAATGGTACAAAAAACGGACCATGCGGTTCGGTTGAAATCATGCTGTTGCCTTCAGGCAGGGCATTCATCAAGGGGCTGGCCAGGAACTCGTAGAGCGGGTTGGCGAATGGCACAAGACAGACAAAGACAATCAGAATTGCCAAAACACCCCGCAGTATGCGATCACGCAATTCAATCAGGTGTGACAGGAGTGTGCCTTCGGCTCCCGGTGATACCTTCTCTTTCTTGTCCTTGGGGTTGGAGTCGGCCACTTCACTTAATCTTCCATCATGTCAATCAAGGAAATATCCCTTTACGGATGCTGGTTCAGGCATCATGCAGGTGCTTTTCCTTGCAGGTCATTTTGCGATGTTTCCACTGTCTCCGGCAGATTGGGTTTCTCCTTGACTGGTGCAACCCCGGATTTGCCATCAGCGGACTTTGCGGTTGTCTGGTTCTTGGCTTTCTTCCTGGCCGTGGAGGAAGACTGGGTTTTTGCAATCTCCTCTACGGGTTCTTTGCCAGCCGATTCAATCGCATCTTTCAGCCCGGTTCCAGACTTTTCGGTTTCAATAACCGCTTCATCAGCGGTACGTTTCAGTTCTCTGGCTGCTGAATCAATGTCGTCCTTGAGTTCCTTTAGATTGTTGAGTTCGGTTTCATCCAGTTCTTTTTTGAAATCGCGCTTCACGTCGTTAATCATGCGGCGCGCCTTGCCAACCCATAGCCCGATTGTCCGGGCTACACCGGGCAGTCGTTCAGGGCCAATTACGAGTAATGCGATGACGCTGATAAACGCCATCTCCCAGAAACCGATATCAAACATGATCGCTTATCCAGCGTGATCAGCTCGTTTTTTTGGTTTCAGGAGATTCTTCTTTTTTCGCCTGTTGTGCGGTAGTATCACCAGATGCTTCTTCTGTGCCTGCCTTGTTTTCGTTGTCCAATTCGGGGTTTTCTTCTTCCTTTACGGCTTTCTTGAAGCCTTTTATGGCCCCGCCTAGGTCACCACCAAAATTCCTCAGTTTCTTTGTACCGAAAATCAACAAGACGATTACCAGAATAATGATCAGTTGAACCGGACCGATTCCTCCAAAGCCCATAATTTGATCTCCATCGTTTTATTTTATCTATAGGTCATGAATGGAAAAATTCATCAGTCCTGCCGGCAATCAAAATCCAAGCACGGACTTCAGAACCCCAATCCAAGGTAATATAATGTATTGTAACGGCAAAACACCCGAAACTTCATCTGTAATCCGGCGTCCGTTATTTGGGGCTGTCATGGATTTCGCTGGGGGACTTGAGTACTTCCCATCTTCGATCCACTTCTCGTCATCGTATTTGAAGTAGAAACAGTGATGTCAACCGGTATGACAGGCAATGTCCCCAACCTGATCGACTTCCAGTAATATTCGTGTCGTAATCACAGTCCAGACGAATCGACCTGAGTTTTTGGGCGTGGCCCGATTCCTCGCCTTTTCGCCAGAGCTTCTTGCGTGATCGTGAAAAATACACGGCCTGCCCTTCTTCAATGGCTACAAGAAGGGCTCGCGGATTCACCCACGCAACCATCAGGAACACACCGGTATCGTATCGCCGTGCAACCGCCGGGATCAATCCGGACTCGTCCCCCCGGATATTTTTGATAATGTTTTCGGTCATGATATTGAGGGCTTCATTGGACTGAAATGGAATAACTGCTGATGTTTTGTGCGAATATTTTACAGTCTAATTTCGATCCCTTGTTGAGCCATGTACTGTTTGGCCTCATGCACCGTGTATTCGCCATAATGGAAGATACTTGCTGCCAGTACTGCATCGGCTCCTCCTTCAATTACGCCTTCGACGAGATGCTCCAGGATGCCAACCCCACCTGAAGCGATCGCCGGGACCCTGGTCTGACTGGTAATAGCCCCCATTAAATCGAGATCGAAGCCATTTTTTGTCCCATCTCGGTCCATACTGGTTACCAGTAATTCGCCAGCACCGTACTGTTCCATTTTCCTTGCCCACTCAATTGCATCAATCCCGGTCGGAATCCGCCCACCATGGGTAAAAATCTCCCATTGTTTCGAACCATCCGGTTTGGGAACGACTTGTTTGGCATCAATTGCTACGACAATACACTGGTTGCCGAAATGCTGACTGGCCTCACGAATGAAATCAGGGTTGTTGACCGCAGTAGTATTGATTGACACCTTGTCAGCTCCGGCATTCAGCAAGCGTGAAATGTCTTCAAGAGTCCGGATTCCACCGCCAACGGTCAGCGGAATAAATACCTGTTCGGCAACATTCTCAACGACATGAACAATCGTGTCCCGGTTATCGGAACTCGCGGTGATGTCGAGAAATGCGATCTCATCTGCACCTTCCTGATCGTAGCGGAATGCGACTTGAACGGGGTCCCCCACATCTCGCAAGTTGACAAAGCGGGTACCTTTGACAACCCGGCCCCGGTCGACATCCAGACAGGGAATGATTCGCTTGGCTAAAGGCATGGAATACTCGATTATGCGATGTTGCAGCTGGGAGTCAGCTCGTCAGCAAGTGCCTGTGCGGCATTGAAATCCAGAGTGCCTTCGTAAATTGCGCGTCCGGTAATCGCCCCGATAATGCCACTTCCGGAGTCTTCCGCAAGCAGACGAATGTCATCCAGGTTGGTAACGCCTCCCGAAGCAATCACTGGAATGGTGATCGCTCCGGCCAAAGTGGCCGTTGCTGAAATGTTTACACCCTGAAGCATGCCGTCACGCGAAATGTCGGTATAGACAATCGAATCAACTCCAGCATGCTCAAAATTACGGGCAAGATCAATCGCACTGTGCCCGGAAATTTCCGACCAGCCTTCAATGGCAATTTTTCCATCATGGGCATCCAGGCCGACTATTACCTGTCCCGGAAACTTGTTACACAGATCATCAATCATTTGCGGTTCGCGAACTGCCTGTGTCCCGATAATCACGTACTCAACCCCCGCCCGAATGTAGGCTGCTACGGTTTCTTCATTGCGAATGCCGCCTCCGATCTGGATCGGCACTTCAGGGTGGCTTTTGGCAATCTTGTGCACAATGTTCGCATTGACTGGTCTTCCCTGGGACGCACCATCCAGGTCTACGATATGAATCCGTCTGGCTCCCTGTTCTATCCAGTGCCCAGCCATGGCTGCCGGGTCATCGGAATAAGTGGTTTCCCGGTTCATGTCGCCTTGTTCGAGGCGCACACATTTCCCATCCTTGATGTCGATTGCAGGAATAATCAGCATTAACAGACTCCATTCCAGTTGATGAAATTCTTAAGCAGGGTCAGTCCGGCACGCTGGCTTTTCTCGGGATGAAACTGAACAGCGAACAAATTGCCCTGGGCGGCTGCCGAAGTGAAGGTAATCCCGTATTCGGTTTGTCCGGCGATCTGATCCGGATCCTGACTATCGGCATAGTAACTGTGTACAAAATAGAATCGATCACCGTCATGAATGTCTTTCCACAGCGGGTGATTTTTTGTGTGCCTGACACGGTTCCAGCCCATGTGTGGAATTTTTCGCGTATCCTGATTGACTCCTGACCCAAAACCGGTTTTGGCTTCCGAAAAATGCTTGACGGTTCCGGATATCAGGTCAAAGCCATTTTGCCCGCCGTTTTCACTACTGTAGCGATACAGTGCCTGCAGTCCCAGGCATATGCCGAGTACTGGTTTACTGCCAAGCGCATTCATTACCGCCTGTCTTAGTTCAGAACCTGGCCCCAGTTGTTTCAGCCAGGTGCCTATTGCTCCCTGACCGGGCAGAATCATGTGATCTGCTTCGGCGATTACCGATGGTTCGGCAGAAACATGAACCTCGGAATTCGGGCTGACTGTGTTGATTGCCTTGGTGACAGATCGAAGATTGCCGGTTCCCAGATCAACAACAACGACACGGCGCGACTGCATGTCGATGCCCGGAATCAGAGTACGCCCTTGGTTGAGGGTACTCCCGTGATTCGACTGTCAACAGTTACAGCAATTTTGAGAGCTCGACCAAAGGCCTTGAACAGGGTTTCGACAATATGGTGGGCGTTCTTACCGCGCAGACAGTCCATATGCATGGTGACCAGGGCATGGTTGCAAAAGCCCTGAAAGAATTCATGCACCAGTGCCACGGAGAATTTGCCGATCATGCGATCTGGATATTCTACATCGCTCGTTAACAGCGGCCGTCCAGAGAAATCAAGCACCACTCGGCTTAATGCCTCATCAAGCGGAACATATGCATGACCGTAGCGGGTTATGCCCTTTTTATTTCCCAGTGCCTCGGCGACTGCCTGACCCAGTGTGATGCCAATGTCCTCGACGGTATGGTGGTCATCAATATGCAAATCTCCCTGGGCAGAAATATCAAGATCAATAATGCCATGACGAGCCACTTGCTCAAGCATGTGCTCCAGAAACGGAATATCGGTATTCAGAGAGCAGAGTCCGGTACCGTCGAGATTGACTTTCACCTCGACCAGTGTTTCATTGGTCTTTCTCGATATCTGTGATGTTCTTGCTGTCATTGTCCTAGCATCAGGTAGTCAGAGATGAATTGGAGTGTATGTGAGTTTGTAAAGAAGAGAACTGCCTTGGTTGGGAGGGTTTAAATATGACTGTTGAGACGAGGCTACCTGTATCCCACCACTTTCAGTCCGTAGCGTAACCCATCCTTCCAGTTTTATTGCCTATACCCACGGAATCCCGGATAGTACCACGTCTACCGACCGTTTCGACAATCCAGTTGCGTATTATTCAACACGATGAGCATGGAAAAATGCCGGTGAAAAGCTGGAAAAATCAGCATTTATTTCTTGGCATGCGGGGGCTTATTAGGTGATGTGGTTTGGTTGCCACCTGTTCCATAAAACACCAAATGGAAGACCCAGAAATACTATGACTATCGATGATCACAGTATTACGCTGTAAAAAATACAGGGCATCTTACGGACTACGCCATCAAGGGCGCAGGGCAGGTTCACACCTATACTGGATATCTTGAGATACTGATTCCCGTTATCTCATCCTTGACTTTATGGAAAGGGGATAATCGCATCCCAGAATTAGATTGTTGCCGATGCAATCACATTTGCCCACCAAACCTCCTTTGAAGTAAAATGCTTCTTAATCATTTTCACTTTCACTCAGAGGGGAAACCATGCTCAATCGTATTGGCGGCATCTATCTCATTGCAATCGCCGTTATCGTAGCGGTACATACGGTGGCGGAACCCTTGTATCATTTTTCAGACGATGGACAAATGTACTCCTCAATTTGGTCTATCCTCAATCCCTTGATGGCTCTAGCCATCGTTTTAAGCATCATGGTCGCTTGGCAGTGCAAGCGTTCAGTATCCAAAAAGGATGAAGAAGGTCCAGTTTCCCGGGCTTTCCTTACTGCCAATACGCTATTTTTCGGCCTTTTCTTCTTTGGCATAATGTTTTTTTGGAACTGGTTCAACCTGCTGAGCCCGGGATATGTAGCCATCCCTAAGGAAACCGTCTCGCTCGTCTGGATCATCGTTGATGCGGCGTTGCCACTACTGTGGGCGACTACGGGGGTTATCCTGTTTCGTGGAAAAGCTTCGGAGTAAGAACGAGTCGTTCCCCAGAGTTTGCGATCAAATCTCATGTCGAAAAAACATGAGAAACTCGTGGTACAACAGGGTCAATGTTGATACTCAAGATCGCCAGATAAATACTTGACCGACGAGTCAAATGACTCTATTTCATGTGGAATCCACCACACATCATGGTCAACCGCATAAAATCGGAACACCGTAAAAATTATTTTGGTTTACAATGTGTCGCCTCACGAGTAGCGAATGATTTGCCTTGATACGCTATCAATGAGCTCACTATGGATTATCTTTCCGCGATCTTGTCTTTACTGTTGACTGTTGCAGGCATTATATTTTGAATCTCCGAGACCGGATGATGTGAATATTTTGTAATTGACCAGCTATTACATGTTCAGGTAGAAGCAAACCATGAGAAATAGTGTTCTGGATGTTTTGAGATATCTGTTCGAGGCAAGCCATTGGGCTGGTATTGAACCGGCCATGGACGAACAGCAAAGAGTAGTAGACCAGTTACAGGAGATGGGGTTCGACGAATATTCGATTGACCGAGCCTTCGACTGGATACAGAACCTGTCTTTTCTTGGCAAACCCGATGATGGAAACGTGGTCAGTGGACAACATAGTATTCGATACTACACTAATGAAGAAATCCAGCATCTCCCAGCCGGCATTCGAGGCTATATCACGGGTCTTGAGCAAGCTGGGATACTGGATACGGTTTCCCGGGAAATGATTATCAACCAATTGATGTTTCTGGAACCGGAGTCGATTGAGATGGATTCGGCCAAATGGGTTACCCTGGTGGTTCTGGATAATTATCCTGCAGGGCTTGGCCTGACACTGCCGGAAGAGAGTATGGTGGTAGAAGGTACATACCGCAATATGCATTGATTTAACCAAGGGGCACCCCCTGTACTTGACTGACGAAAAACCATTTGAAACGTATATGAGCAGACCCTTGATCATTGTTGAATCCCCTGCAAAAGCCAAATCAATAACCCGTTATCTTGGTGGCGAGTTCAAGGCCCTGGCCTCCTATGGCCATGTCAGACAACTTCTGAGCAAAGATGGAGCGGTTAATCCTGAACAGGACTTCGACATGCGCTTTGAGACGGTCGACAAAAACAAGAAACATGTCGATGCAATTGTCATGGAGATGAAAAAATCGGATGCGCTGTATCTTGCAACTGACCCGGACCGAGAGGGAGAAGCAATTTCCTGGCACTTGCTTGAACTTCTCCGGAAGAGAGAGGCCATTGGTTCCAAACCAGTCTATCGGGTGGAGTTTTTCGAGATTACTCCGTCTGCCGTTCAGGAGGCGGTAGAGAATCCTCGAGATATCTCTGGCAATCTGGTGGATGCACAACTCGCCCGCTCGGCCCTTGACCATCTTGTTGGCTTTAATCTCTCACCGCTGTTGTGGAAGAAAATTCGTACAGGTCTTTCGGCAGGACGGGTTCAAAGCCCCGCACTTCGCATGATTTGCGAGCGGGAGCAGGAAATCGAGGTGTTTGAACATCGGGAATATTGGACCATCGATGCAGATGTATCTCAATCCGGTCACAAGTTCGCGGCAAAACTGAGTGTTTACGCGGGTGAGAAAGTACAGAAATTTTCCATTATCGAAGAGGAGCAGGCAAAACGTGTCAGACAGACACTCAAGGAAGCTACCGATGGAAAACTGGATGTGCTGGATGTGGTTCATAAACAGAAGAAGCGCAATCCAGCCCCTCCTTTCACTACCTCTACCTTGCAGCAGGAAGCGTCCAGAAAACTCCGGTTCACAACCCGGAAAACCATGCAGGTTGCCCAGCAACTGTATGAAGGGATTGATGTAAACGGTGAGTCAACTGGCTTGATTACCTATATGCGTACCGATTCGGTTTCGTTGGCCTCAACGGCAGTTGATGAAATCCGTAAAGCGATTACAGAGCGATATGGTACCGAGATGTTGCCGAAAGCGCCGCGCCATTTCTCAAACAAGACCCGCAATGCACAGGAAGCCCATGAGGGCATCCGCCCGACATCAGCAATGCGTTTTCCGAGAAATCTGAAGTACGCCCTGTCTGAAGATCAGCACAAGCTGTATCAGTTGATCTGGAACCGGACCGTAGCGAGTCAAATGATGCATGCAGTCATCGATACCACAACTGTCGACCTGGGAGCTGGCCCGGCAGATGCGGTCAGGGGCGAAGGCTCGGATGTCCCGGCTTCTCAGACCGCTGAAACACGGCAGCAAGTGGGCATATTCAGAGCAAGCGGATCAACCATCCGCAACCCGGGGTTCATGTCGGTTTATCTGGAAGATCAGGATGATGTGCCGGATTCGGACAAGAAAGAGGTGCTCTTGCCAAATCTCGAAAAGGGCATGCGGGTTGACTTGCTTGAAATCAAGTCCGAACAGCATTTTACTGAACCACCGCCCCGTTTTAATGAAGCCAGCCTCGTCAAAACACTGGAGAGTCATGGCATTGGAAGGCCATCGACCTACGCATCAATAATCAGCACTCTGCAAAATCGCGGGTATGCGGAACTGGATGCCCGACGGTTCAAGCCGACTGATACTGGCAAGATCGTAAACAGGTTCCTGTCTGAGCACTTTACGCGCTATGTGGACTATGAATTCACGGCCGAAATGGAGAGCGAACTCGATGCAATATCCCGCGGAGAGAAAAAATGGAAGGAGTTCATGAAACATTTCTGGGGGGATTTTTCAAAACAGGTGGTGGAAAAAGATGAAACACTGACTCGGGCCGATGTCAATCAGGCCAGAGCACTGGGATATGACCCAAAAACCGACAAGCCGGTTTCCGTTCGCTTGGGTCGTTATGGTCCTTATGCACAGATCGGATCTCGAGACGATCAGGACCCCCCACGATTTGCAAGCCTGCTTCCCGGACAGCAGCTTGACTCAATCACGCTTGATGAAGCACTGGCGCTTTTTGCATTCCCACGGCAGCTTGGCGAGAGTCACGAAGGAGAAAGCGTGACAGTCAATATGGGACGTTATGGCCCTTATGTGAAGTGCGGCAAGGATAACGCCTCGTTGAAGAAGGAACAGGATCCCGGCACCATCGATTTACATGCTGCCCTTGAACTGATTGCCGAAAAAAGGGAATTTAATGCCAATCGCCTGATCAAGGAGTTTGCAGAACAGGGTATTCAGGTGCTAAATGGTCGATATGGCCCATATGTGACCGATGGGAAAAAGAATGTGACATTGCCCAAGAGCATGGAAGATCCTGGATCAATCACCCTCGAAGAATGCCTCGAATTAATCAGGAATGCGAAGCCCAAATCGACCAAACAGAGAAGTGCCCGCTCCAGAAAGTAACTGCTGCTATCTGCTTCGGAAATGTATTGAAACAGAGGTGTGTTCGGGGTTGTAGGCATGGGGAGGGATGGCCGCAAATATCCTCATTGCAGACTGGGTAATACTGTAGAGTGCGATGCCAGCCATCCGATGCCCCATCGTTCCATGATTGCGGCTCGTATTTCCCGGTCCATGACATGATTCATGTTCCACCGGATTCGAGAGACGAACCAACGGTTCTTGTCTCAGAATAACGGGACAAAACACGATCCGGTGTCGAATGGAAACATTGCTTGAATACTTTTCTGTCCGGTGCCTGTCGATTGATCTGGAAGTCGACCCAAGGACCGAACGGATCAAGGCTTTCGGTGCTATTCGTGGCGATACGAAGATGGCCCTATCGCGCTCCGAAAAAGTGCGGGACAAGACACTCGCCGGACTCGACCGTTTTGCCGGGAGAATGGAATTCCTGCTGGGGCATAACCTAATCAACTTCGATCTTGTACATCTCGAGGCTGCCAATCCGAAGCTCGCCCTATTGGGATTGCCCAAAATCGATACGCTCTGGCTGAATCCGCTGGCCTTTCCCAGAAACCCTTATCATCATCTCGTCAAGCACTACAAGGATCCCCGACTCCTTGGTAGCCAGCACAATGACCCGGAAGAAGACTCGAAGCTGACGATACAACTTCTGAATGATCAGCAGACAGCCTTACGAGAGAATACGGACCGATCCCTTCTCAAAGCATGGCACTGGCTGGTCACGGCTGGAGACAATGCGGAGGGCTTTGACGCATTCTTTCAATTCCTGCGCGGTAAATCGAGGCCGTCGGACAAATCGGTCAAGGGTCTAATCCTGGAATGGCTGGACTCAAGGGCTTGCCAGACACATTGTCTTCAGATGATTGAGAATGCGGCAACGCTGGGATGGGACCTGGCTTATGCACTCGCCTGGATTTCCGTTGCTGGGGGCAATTCCGTTATGCCACCCTGGGTTGTCTATGAACATCCCGAGGCCTCACGGCTTGTCAAGAAGCTCAGAGACACCGCCTGCGGACATTCCGACTGTAGCTGGTGCCGCGAGTATCACAATCCGGTGCGCGAACTTAAACGCTGGTTCGGTTTCGAACACTTCCGGCCGGTGCCGATGGACCCCGATTCGGAACGCCCGATGCAGGAAGTCATTGTCGAGTCATCCATGTCTGCCAAGCATGTGCTCGGAATTTTGCCTACGGGAACCGGAAAGTCCCTTTGCTATCAGTTGCCAGCCCTGTCACGTTATGACAAGACTGGTGCCCTGACGGTCGTGATCTCACCGCTGGTTGCCCTGATGTCCGACCAGGTTGATGGCATGGTAAGAAGTGGAATTGCATCTGCCGTGACCATCAACGGTATGCTCTCTCTTCCGGAGAGACGAGATGCGCTGGAGCGCGTACGCTATGGTGATGTTGGCATCCTGATTATTTCCCCTGAACAACTGCGGAGCGTTTCGGTTCGGAATGCGCTCAAGCAACGACAGATCGGTGCTTGGGTAATCGACGAAGCGCACTGTCTCTCGAAATGGGGGCACGATTTTCGCCCTGACTATCGTTATCTGGGACGCTTCATTCGTGAGTACTCCAAAGAAGATGAAATATCTCCTATCCTTGCCCTGACCGCCACTGCCAAGCCCGAGGTGAAAGACGAAATTATCAGACATTTCCGGGACAAGCTCGGCATCGAAATACTGACCTATGATGGTGGCAGTGGCCGCGACAACCTGGAATTCAGGGTTGTTCAGACCGACCTTTCCAGAAAACAGGAAGATGTCTTCCAGATTCTTCATTCAGACCTCCTCAACCATCAGAAAGGGAGTGCGATCGTCTACTGCGCATTTCGTCGCCATACCGAAGAAATGGCAGAGTTTCTGAATCTCAAAGGATCCCCATCAGCCTATTTTCATTCGAAGTTGACACCCGACCGGAAAAAGACCATTCAGGATCAGTTCATCGGCGGAGAGATTCGCGTCATCGTGGCAACCAATGCATTCGGGATGGGCATCGACAAGCCAGACGTGCGTCTTGTTATCCATGCCGACATCCCCGGTTCTCTTGAAAATTACATGCAGGAAGCCGGACGGGCAGGTCGAGACGGTGACAAGGCACATTGTGTCCTGCTGTTCACTATGGATGATGTCGAAAAACAGTTCGGCATGTCGGCAAGTTCCCGGCTCAGCCGGCAGGAAATCGCGGGGATTCTGAGAGCGCTGAAAAAGGTTGACTCCAAGAACCGAAGGCATGGCAACAAGCACGAAGCCGGGGAGGTCATAGTGACACCCGGTGAAATCCTGCTGGAAGACGACGAGAAGGTCTTCGAACGTGATGAGGCTACTGATGACACCCGAGTGAAGACGGCGATTTCATGGCTGGAAGATGCCATCCTTCTCTCCAGAGAAGAGAATCGCGTACAGGTCTATGCATCATCGCTGCTTGTTGGTTCCATCGAGGAGGCGCAAAAGAAGATCAATTCTCGTCAAGGGCGGGACTCCTATCGGATAAAGTTGCTCGACATCACTCGTACATTGATCAAGTCCAACCCGGATGAAGGGATTTCGACTGACGAGTTGATGGGTATAACGGGATTTACTTCCACAGAGGTGCAGAAGGCATTACACGATCTCGAAGAAATGGGCATTGCAAGCAATGACACGCCATTGACTGCCTATGTTCATGCCGGTGTAGAACGAAGTTCCAATCGGCGTCTTGACAATGCCTATGCCCTCGAAACCGCGCTGATCAGACATCTTCGCGAATCAGCGCCTGACCTAGCGGTTGGCGAAACTTCGACCTTGCACCTTCGCATTGCCGTGCAACGCCTTCGGGAAGATGGCGTTCCCAAACCACTGCTCGAACGGGTACTTCGAATTCTGCGGGGTCTGTCCCATGATGGACGGGGCGAGGGTGGATCGGGTAGCCTGGATCTGCGCATTCATGAAATGGAAAACGCACGGATTACCTTGCGTCGACCGTGGGAGGCATTGGAGAAAACCGCCGAATTGCGGCGTGACGGTGCTTCGGTGCTGTTGGAACATTTGCTCGACTGTCTGCCATCTTCCGCCAGGGGCACGGATCTTCTCGCTGATACTACCCTGGGGGGCCTTAGGAAGGCTCTGGTGTCGGACCTTGAATTGAAACCAAGAATCAAGAATCCTGATGGCCTCCTAAACCGCTCCCTGATGTGGCTACACGAAATGGAAGTCATCCGACTCGATAAGGGCCTGACCATCTTCCGCCCTGCCATGACCATCCGACTCGAACAGCAAAAGCCAGTGCGAGGATTCTCTAATGTCGAGTTTGAACCGCTCCACCTTCACTACCGGAATCAGGTGCTGCAAATTCACGTCATGGCAGAATATGCACGGAAAGGATTGCAGGGCATGGCCGATGCGATTCGTCTGGCACTTGACTATTTCAAATTGGACGAAGCGGACTTCCTTGACCGGTGGATGCCTGATAAGGGAAAGGAGACCACTCGGCAGACCACTCCCGAATCATGGCACAGGATTGTCGAGGATTTGGGGAATCCCGCTCAGAAACGTATTGTCGCCGACTCCCATGAGCAGAAAAATGTACTGGTTCTTGCGGGTCCTGGATCCGGCAAGACTCGAGCACTGGTTCACCGGATTGCCTATCTGGTCCGGATTCGGCGGGAAAATCCACGTGGGATTATCGCACTCGCATATAACCGTCATGCCGCACAGGAAATAAGACAACGTCTGCATGGGTTGATTGGTAACGAAGGACGCCCCGTCACAGTCATGACCTGTCATGCTCTCGCCATGCGCATAGTGGGAGCAAGTTTCTCGGGCAGGATGGAAAAGGCCGACGACCATCCCAGCCAGGATGAATTCAGAGCGATTCTTTCGGAGGCGGTGGACCTCCTGAACGGCAAGGGTCTGCCGGAAGATGAAGCGGATGACCAGCGGGAGCGTTTACTGGCTGGATTTCGCTGGATTCTGGTTGATGAATATCAAGATATCGACGCACCGCAATACGAACTGATTTCGGCCCTTGCAGGACGGACAATCCAGGATCCCGATCGCAAGCTCACGGTGTTTGCAGTCGGCGATGATGACCAGAATATCTATGCGTTCAGCGGCTCGTCGGTTGAATTCATACGACGTTTCAACAGTGACTACGAGGTCAAGGCCCCGATGCATCTTGTTGAGAACTATCGTTCAACCAGGCATATCATTGATGCGGCCAACGAAATGATTCGACTGGCATCGAATCGAATGAAGGCCGATACCCCGATTCGAGTCAATCGGGCCCGTAACAGGGAACCGGCCGGTGGAGTGTGGGAGTCTCTCGATACAGTTTCGAAGGGCCGCGTCCAGATATTCCATTGCCCGCCGGATCCGGCTTCGCAGGCGATTCTTGCGGTGGCCGACCTGGAGCGTCTTGCCGATATTTCGCCCAATTGGGACTGGTCTCGATGTGCCGTAATCGCCAGGGAATGGAAGTATCTTCATCCGGTTCGGGCCTATTGCGAAGTGCGAGACATTCCAGTCCAGACAGCCAATGAAGAAAATGTCAGCATCTGGAAGTTGCGCGAAACACAGGTTCTCGTACAATGGCTGGATCAGAGAAGAGGCAAGCTTGTCGCTGAGAAAGACCTGCGTGAACAATTGCATGCCTGTCCGGGCAGTGTCTGGTGCTCTCTTCTGGACGATGCCCTTGACACGCTGGTCACCGAAGTAGGTGATGAAATGACTGGACAGCAGGCCACGGAATGGCTGGCCGAATGGAGTCGTGGGGCACGTCAGCGTCAAACAGGCCTCCTGCTGCTTTCCGCACACCGTGCAAAGGGTCTTGAATTCGATCATGTGACGGTTCTTGACGGGAATTGGAACCGGCGTGGAAAAAACGAGGATCCGGACACCGACCGCCGACTTTACTATGTAGCCATGACTCGGGCTCGTCAGATGCTGAGCCTCGTTCGATTCGAGTCGACATCAGCCATGGGTCACAACTCGGGTGGTAGCGCAAAGCTGATGACCGAAGAATTTCTGGACAGTCTATCGGTGATTCAGAGGCATGTTGCCAGGGATGATGATCGAACCGGAATTGATCGACTTTACTCATTGCCGGAACTGTCCGACATCAACTTGGGCTTCACAGGGCGCTTGAGGATCCACCACACCTCCATAACGGCGATCGCCGACCTTGCGATCGGAAGTCCACTTGAATTCCGGCAATCCGGCAATAGTTGGAAATACCATGACGTATCAGGTAGGCAGGTAGGAGTCATGGCAAAAGCATTCACAATACCTGAAGGCTATCGGATCGCTTCCGCGTCCGTGTATGCGGTGATCGTCTGGAAACAGGACCCTGATTCGCAGGATTATCCAGGAGTCATGCGCGACCGGTGGGAGGTGGTAGTTCCTGAAATCGTCTATGAGCCCATCCCAGAAAGTGATTCGTGATTACCTGCCCATTATCGGTGATGAGCGATGAAAGTAATTTCTGCTGATTGATTGTTTCAGGTTGTATTCGTGCCTGAAAGCAGGTGCTATTTTTCGGGCGGGTATTTCTTCAGTTCTGGAAGTCCTTCCCGAAACACCAACCATACTGGCTGACGCACTACTTCTCCGTTTTTGGACAGACGCACGGTCATCGCAGGTCCGGAATACTCAATTGTCGGATCATTTCTAAGAGCATTCAATCGTGGGGCAAGCAAATAGCTCTGCAGTCCCAATGCATAAATCCTGTCGAGTCCAGTATTTCGATAAGGTGCGAGATTCTCAGTAAGGGGGCCGCTATGTTCAATGTCTGCATTGTCAGCTACCACCACCTCCTCAATATCATCAGGATCGGATGGTTGATCGGAGGTATCTGTTTCAGTATCCACAACTTCTTGATCGACTGGTTCGGTTTCGGGTTGCTGACTGAGTTCTGGCTGTCCACTCTCTCCATTAGACGGGTCCGTTGAGAATTCTTCATTACTGGACCTTTCAGCTAATTCCCGATCAGACTTCATTCGCCGGTAAACCTCGACACCTTGAAGCATCCAGCGCATATCCGGAAAAATTACCTCGTTCAGGTCACCATCAAGTTCTGGACTTGGAATTCCTGAATACACATAGGAGGTGGCATATACCGGCAAGTTGTGCGCCTGGAAAAATCGGAGTTGTGGAACCACGATCCGCGCCTGTGCGGAATTGGCAGCCAGGAAGATGAAGTCCATGTCTTCGTTGCGCCTTGGGGTGAATTTAAGACGGTGGTCGAGATATGCTTCAAGATTCTTGCGTCTCTGAATGCTCTTGTCGATGCCGAGAAAATTCTGGATGGTTGTTGAGTAGTCAACCTGACCCGTTTGAAAGGGTTCGTTCCTGACCGCAACCCCTCCGATTGACTCCCAGTGCTTGATAAAGGCACTGGCAACGCGATTCCCCCATTGGCTGGCGGCCTTGAACACGGTGGCTTGCCGATGTCCGTCATCCCAGGCTTTTTCGGCAACCAGTTTCGCTTCCTCTTCTGGTGAGAGACTGAATGCAAACAGCCGAGGCAAACCGGTCTCATCGGGAATATCGGTAATCATGAGGGTATCAATTTCCCCGGTGAACCCATTCAACAGGGTATTGGCGGCTTCACGTCCAAGTGGGCCGATAATCAGATTTGCACCATCATCAATAGCGGCCCGATAGTAAATGCGGCTAAGTGAAGTTGAATTACCGATATCATACAAAACGATATCAGGTTGAGAGTTCGACTGATAACGGGTGGCAGCATCCATGAAACCATCATAGAAGGCCTGGGCGGCCGAACCAACATCCGAAGTCAACGGGAGCAACAAGGCGATTTGCTCGTATTCGGTCTGATCGTAAGGTTCCTGGACAAGAGTCAGCACATCAAGGCTAGCTGGATGGTCAGGATAGAATTTTCGCCAATCCATAAAATCCGTATACAGGAATTCCGGCTTGCCGAAATCCAGTGTTTCAGCCAGGGAAATCCACCCTCGGGTGTTGGCATGGGTTGACTGCTCGGCAAGAAACGACCGGTCAAGTGGATTGAGGGTGCGAATTTTTTTGATGACCTGTTTTTGCCAGATGGGTCTTGCCTCACCCTCCGACAAATCATGAAGTTCGATGATTACTGCTGTTGCATCAATACTTTGCCCGTTCGCTTCATAGGCCTTGGCGAGCGTTTCGAGATATCCAGGCCGGATAGATTGACTCAACACCAATCCAGGATAAATCTGTTTCAGTTGCTTCAATGCGCTTTCAGCATCTCCCTGTGCGAGCAGAATGCGCCCGCGCAGAATTTCAACCTGAGCCTGATCATCCGGCGATACAGGACTCATGGATAATGCTTCAAGCGTGGCGGCGGCAGCTTCAATCCGATTCTGGTTGAGGAATTCCTCAATCGCCCTGATTTGTAACCCCAGAGCCCGCTCGGCGGGGAGGGAGTTAGCCTGTTCAACCAGCTTCCATGGATCATCCAGCGAGATAACCTGTTCTTCATTTTGGAGACCGAAAGTGGTTATCTGGCGTTCCTCGGGTTCCGGTTCGGGTATTGTAGCCACAGGTTCTTCAGCTTGGACATCTTCCTGAATTGGTTGTTCAGGCGTTTCGGATAGCTGAACTTCCGGGGGCGGGGGCAATTTCGGTTCTTGTTCAACGGGTGTTGGCGCACAGCCAGTCACGACCAGACCAAGAGCCAGGGCAAGCAGGGTGGTGCGTGAACTGGCGGAAGCTTTGTGCAGAATGTACAACGATTTCATGGAGCGATGGTTATCTCTGGCATGCCCATCAAATTATATATCCCAGAAACAAGGGGTGCCGATCAAAAGGACTCGAAGGTTGTCTAGAATAGTGATGCACTCAACTCCGAGACGGCCTTCAGCATATCGGGGTCATCAGTCAGTGTCTCACAGATTGCCCCACGACATGCAGCAGTTGGTGATATGCCGGAAGTCATCAGTTTTGCAGCATGAACGAGAAGACGGGTACTCGCTCCTTCTTCCAGTCCATTTCCTTTCAGGTTGCGTGTCATGATGGCAAATTTGACAAGTCGATTTGCCGTGTCCTCGTCGAGCCCGGATTCCCTGGTCACAATCTCGGCTTCAATATTGGCATTTGGATAATCGAATTCAATCGATACAAAACGCTGGCGTGTGCTTTGCTTGAGATCCTTGAGTACACTCTGATAACCAGGGTTGTAGGAGATCGCAAGGCAGAATTCCGGCGGAGCAGTCAACAGTTCTCCGGTCTTTTCAATCGGCAAAACACGCCGATCATCTGCCAGGGGATGAATAACTACGATGGTATCCTTGCGAGCCTCAACTATTTCATCGAGATAGCAAATACCCCCAGCGCGGACGGCACGAGCCAGAGGGCCATCCGACCAGCGAGTTTCTCCGCCAACGATCAGAAAACGTCCGACAAGATCGGCTGCGGTTAGGTCATCATGGCATGAAACCGTAATCAGTGGACGTCCCAGCCGCCAGGCCATGTGTTCCATAAATCGGGTTTTTCCACAGCCGGTTGGCCCTTTCAGGAGAACCGGGATGTGGTTATTGCAGGAAGCCTCGAACAGTTCGACTTCATTGTCAAGTTCGGCGTAGTAGGGTTCGTTCTCGATCCTATACTCCTGTATTTCCTGTTCAGCGTTCATAGTTCTGTGAGTGTCGAATCAACTATTCGAGATGAAGTTGTGTTATAACGTGTCAAGATGGGTTTGATTGATAGCACATAGACTGATATGAAATGCCAAAGCCCCTATATCCACTCTGCCTGCTTCTGTTTTGGCGATACATACACCTCCCAGCACCCCCATTATATATAATTACCGATCTGTTAAGATCATCATACCGACGTGAGAAGAGCCAAAGATATGAAAACACCCGTTAAACGATCTCTGTTGTTTTGCTTGTGGATTGTCATGGCAACTTCACCCGCACTCAAGGCCGCCGAAAAAGACAATAGTCTGCCGATTGAGGAGTTGCAGATGTTTGCCGAAGTTTTCAGCAAGATCAAGGCGGACTATGTGGAGAAAATTGACGACAAGGATTTGCTGACGTATGCGATCAACGGTATGCTGGCTGGTCTGGATGCACATTCGGCTTTTCTTGAGCCAGTAGGATACAAGCAAATGCAAACCGATACCGATGGTCAGTTTGGTGGGCTTGGCATTGAGGTGACCAAAGAGAGTGGGTTAATCCAGGTTGTGGCGCCGATAGACGGCACTCCTGCGGATGAAGCAGGATTACAGTCGGGTGATTTCATCGTTGAGATTAACGGTGTTTCCGTTTTGAAGATGCCGCTTAGCGAAGCATTGAGAAAAATGCGGGGGGAACCCGGCACGGAAATCGAGTTAACCATTCAACGCGAAGGTGTCCAGGACCTGTTCCAGGTCGAGTTGGTCAGATCGGTGATTCAAATCCAGAGTGTGCGCAGTGAATTGCTGGAGCCCGGATTGGGTTATCTGCGACTGTCGAGTTTCCAAAGCGGCACCGCACAGCACATGAGAGTGCAAATCAAGACATTGGTTGATGATAACGAGGGAAGTCTGGATGGATTGGTTCTTGATCTCAGGAATAATCCCGGGGGGATTCTCTCAAGTGCGGTGGAAATCAGTGACATGTTTCTTGACGGTGGTGATATCGTCTCCATCAAGGGGCGTATCGAATCATCCAACAAAACCTATTCGGCACAGCCCGGTGATATTCTCGATGCCAAGCCAATGGTGATTCTGGTTAACGGGGGGTCCGCATCGGCTTCTGAAATTGTTGCCGGAGCATTGCAGGATCACAAACGGGCGGTGGTTGTTGGAACCAATACGTTTGGAAAAGGTTCTGTCCAGTCAATCATACCTATCAATTATGGACGGGCATTGAAGTTGACCACCTCACTTTATTTCACGCCCGACGACAGAGTGATTCAGAAGAAAGGGATCGCGCCGGATATTACGGCACAGTTGTTCAGAGACGGTGACCATGATTACTGGGAAGATTCAGGGCAGGTGATGGATGACTCAGAATCTGAAAATGGTGACGGGCAATCGGACACGACCCTTGTGCAGAGACTGCGTGGCGACAATCAGTTGCTACAAGCAGTCAACCTTCTAAAAGGCATGAGAATTATTGGGTCTGTAGCAGATCCCAAGCAAAGTTAAGGGAGTTGATACTGGAGGGCTTGGCCCAGCCTTGTTAAAGATGTCCCTGTGTTTCTCATTTTGTCTGCTTTCGGGCTTCAGAATATCGGTGAATCTTATCCTCCAGATATCGATAAGCCCGCTGAGCCCAGGGAAAATCAATTGACAGAATGATCAGGCCTAGAGGAAACATCCAGAATCCAAGAATTGGAAACATGCCAAATATCCCGCCGATCAGTAATGCAATTCCAATGGTTATCCTCAATACGGAAGGAAACGATTGAATCCGTTCATGGATTTTTTCGAAATTGGTGTTTTTGTCCATTTAACAGCTTGAGTCGGATGTATGCAGACAAACGTGATGATGTTGTTTACTTGATTTTGGCGTTTGTATGAACAACAACACTTTGGCCTTCACCAAGATGCAGTCCCTTGGCAATGACTTTGTCCTGATTGACGGTGTCCGACAGCATATCAGAATGTCGGCGGATTTTGCCAGGAAAATTGCCGATCGTCATTATGGTATTGGATGTGATCAAATCATTATTGCAGAATCCGGAAAGCAATCCGGCACATTCAAAATGACGGTGTTCAATACGGATGGAAGTGAAGTCGGACAGTGTGGAAACGGGGTACGGTGTTTTGCGAGATTTCTGCAGGATCAAGGTTTGTCCCTAGAGCCGAGCATCGCGGTTGAGACAATTACCACCAACATGGATATCCTGATGAATTCAGATCAAACAGTGACTGCCAGCATGGGTTTTCCGGAATTCCATCCGAAAAAGATTCCTCTTTCTATTGATGCCGAAAGACGGGAATATACACTTTTGGTCGAAGGTCGGAAGATTGAGTTTGCGGCAGTATCAATTGGAAATCCGCACTGTGTAATTAATGTGTCCGACTGTAGGCAGGCGAATGTCGAGTGGTTGGGCTCACGTATTGAGAACCATCCTATTTTTCCCGAAAAGGTGAATGTCGGGTTCAGGCAGATTATTTCCCGCAATGAAGTCAATTTGCGGGTTTTTGAGCGTGGGGTCGGTGAGACACTTGGTTGTGGAAGCGGGGCCTGTGCAGCAGTCATATGTGGAATCAGGGATGGCACTCTGGACCGACAGGTCACTGTGCGTTTGCCAGGCGGGAGTACGGTTGTGGACTGGATGTCTGAACAGAATCCGGTGCAGTTGACTGGTGCAGTTGCGACAGTTTTTCGAGGTCATATCGAGTTGCCGCATGACCTGCAATGTATGGATTCTGGGACATGAACCAGGAAATCCCGGTTTCAGGCTGTAAAATCCTGGAAGCAAAGTGGGAAGGAGCAATTCTTCAGCCTTGAACTAACGTAAAATTCCTATACGGAGTATCATGGAAAAAAGTTCATCAAACAAATCATCTTCCGGCCTTGATCCACAAGATGTTTATGATTTTCTGGAGCAGAATCCGGGTTTCATTGCCAAGAACTGGAATCTGTTTGCTGATTTTGTGCCATCCGGTGAGGAGCAGGGAAATGTTTTTCTAAGGAAGCAGATAGAAACACTAAGCGAACGACAGGAAGAACAGAACAAGACCATACAACATATTCTGGAAGTTACAAGAAATCTTGAGCAGATGCAGGATATGTTGACTGGATTCAGCAATACGTTGCTGGATCAGGGTCGCCCGAGTAATGATCCGATAGATTTTGTGGTAAATCTGTTGCTCAAGGAATTTGACATTGAGCGTGTGGTTGTTTTTATGGAGTCGGCTACCAATGCTGGAAAGCCGGATTTCCATGACGAAATTCGGCAAAGGGTCGCCCACCGAAGCAGTATCTGTGATGATCGGCTGTCGCAGTCCTTGCTGGAGCAGATTTTCGGCAAAGAGGAGAAGTCTATCCGCTCATGTGCTTTTGTGCCGATTCTGTACGGAGAGGTAATTACCGGAATAATGGTGTTTGGTTCAGCGGATGCCAGACGGTTCCATCCGGAACTTGGTGTTCTCTATCTGAATCGAATTGGCCGTTTAATTGGTAGTTATTTGAACGGAAAGCAGCAAGCGATTGAGTAATCTCGTTGACAGCATTGAACGGTTTATTGATGCCATCGGCAAGGCAGGCAGATATTCGGAAAATTCCATACGTGCCTTCTATCGGGACTTGATTATCCTGGAGCGGTTCCTGAGCGAGCGTGCAGGCATTGCTGGCTGGGAAGAAGTAAACGAATCAACGGCCAGAGCATTCCCGGCTCGTTTGTTTCAGCGCGGGCATTCACCCAGGTCGATCAGCCGGATGCTGTCCTCCTGTCGGAAATTCTTCGATTACCTGATCAATGAGAATATGGTCAAGTCGAATCCATTTATCGGAATCAGTGCTCCAAAAGCGGCTCAAAAATTACCCAATACATTAAGTGTTGACGATTTAAGCACTCTGCTTGAGGAGAATATTGATGCTGACACGTCAACGAATATCGTTCGCGACCGGGCGATTATCGAGCTGTTTTATTCTTCTGGTCTGAGGCTTTCGGAGCTTGCTTCGCTGGACATTGATACGATTGACTTTGCGGAAAGCCAGATACGAGTAACTGGTAAGGGTAACAAGGAAAGAATTGTTCCGGTAGGAACCATGGCTCGCACTGCAGTCAGGGACTGGCTCGACCGTCGGGATGAGTATGCCAGTCAGGGAGAGAGGGCATTATTTGTCAATTTTCGGGGAGGCAGGCTGAGTGTTCGGGGGATTCAGTCCCGGCTAACCGAGTGGGCGAGGAGGAAGGGATTCAGTCAGCATGTTCATCCACATGCCTTGCGTCATTCATTTGCAAGTCATTTGCTTGAATCGAGTGGGGATTTGCGGGCAGTTCAGGAAATGCTGGGCCATTCGGATATCTCGACAACCCAGATTTACACTCATCTGGATTTTCAGCATTTGGCAAAGGTGTTTGATCTAGCGCATCCTAGAGCAAGGAAGGATGCCGCGGACTCGGAATAGACTACTCATCCCTGCACATGTAGAAAAATTTCTGCGTGGTCGCTTTAATCATGACACTCAACTCTGGACGTGTTGGGCACATTTTCTCGATTATGAAGAATCTCGGGCATGATTTTGCCGTTTCAAGGATTAAGTAGCGTGCCAGAAATTTGTTTGAACACAAAAGCCTCTTGGCGGAGAGTGAGGGATTCGAACCCCCGGACCTGTTACAGTCAACGGTTTTCAAGACCGCCGCATTCGACCGCTCTGCCAACTCTCCATTAAGACTTCAGGAATCTGCAGAATCAAGGGTGCTATTATATTGATCCATATATTCATAGCCAAGTGCTGTTTTCAAACTGTTACGAGCACATGAACTGTCCGGGTAGAGTCGACTGGGGAGACGGTCAACTGTATCAAACCAGGAGCCTTGCCAGACAATAAACGGACTGTATCAAGGAAATTCCTGCGTTTTCATCCGTTCCATATTCGACCTCACAGACAGGTTGTAGGTCTGCTTGTACATGCCGTCCCGGTTGTCCTGGGCATTTGTTTCCATTGCTGACCCTTCCGATACTCCCCATGCCGGGCATGGGTCTACACGGATCCGATTTTAGGAAGCAGGCCCTCCAGAGAGGGGCTACGATTTTGGAAAGTAATTTACGGGATCAATGAAAGCAGGAACTTTGATCCCCACAATCAGTGCCTGATCCGGAAGAACCAAGAAAGAACCAAGGTCACGACAAGGGCAACAACAAATGTTATCACAGCGGCCTTGTTAACTCACGACTCCGACTATCAATATAGTCGGATAACTCCTGAATCTCTTCTTTGCTTGAACCGTGATTGCCCAAAATTCCAGTGACTATAGCGCCACGCTGTTTAGATTTACTGGTGGGCCCGGCAGGACTTGAACCTGCGACCAATGGATTATGAGTCTAAAAGTCGGACCCTGATGTCCCAACCCATCTATCACTGCATGCAAGACAACGTATTAAAACCTCTTGATTTCAAGGAGTTCGTTAGCAAACCAATCCAACGTAAACACCGAGTAAAACTTTATTTGGAGTAAATGTACTTCAAGATGAATCTGGAATCAACATGCTTTCTGCATTTTTTCGGCCCCGGCGCTCCCCGAACCTCCTGCCCATCAGCAATTCAAGGCAGATCCTGGACCGTGTGAGCGCCCAGAAATGCGTGGGTGCGATTCGCAAGTCTGCTGGTATCAACGATATCCTGTTTGACCGCTTCTATCAAAGTGCAATTGACAATGTAGCCGAGCTTGTCCAGCTGTGCCCGGGCAGCGAGGCGCATCACCACGCCTGGCCCGGTGGCCTGATTGCCCACATTCTGGAATCCTGTGCCAATGCGCTTGAATTGCGCAAGGCGGTGATACTGCCTGTAGGGTCGGAACCGGAAGAAGTGGCAAGGAAGCGCGATCTCTACACCTATGCCGTCTTCGCCGGCTGTCTGCTACACGATGTGGCAAAGCCTCTGACGGATCAGAAAATCACGCTGCATACACGTACAGGACGGTATCTATGTGACTGGGATCCCTCTGAACGGAATACAACGTCTGTCCGGCGCGCCGCATACATGCAGATCCGGTTCCACCCGGACCGCGTGTATGCGCATCACCAGCATTCATCGCTCCTCTTCCTGCAGCGCGTGCTACCCGCGGTTGGCTTCCAGTGGATTCAGAGTGACAAGGGTGTTTATGGGGAGTTTCTGGACGCGTTCGCCTCCGAACCAGGTGGCCCCATCTATAAATTGATGGCACAGGGCGACCAGATATCGGTGTCGAAGGCATTGGGTGCTCAGAGCCTGCCGCAGTTCGGCGGCAACCGTCCGTTGTCAATGAAGATGAAGACGGCAATTCGGTATTTGATCGAGCGGGGGGAATTGTCCCTCAATCGGCGCGGCGCAGCGGGCTGGGTCGACGGGCGGGCGGTGTGGCTGGTCAGCAAGCGAGCGGCTGATGCAGTACGTGAGCATTTGATCAGGGAGGGGCATGCCGGAATACCGGGAGACAACAACAGGCTTTTTGACGTGATGTCGGAGGGCGGGTTGATTGAGCTCAACCCGCAGGGCAAGGCGATCTGGCGATGTCGGGTGACGATCGGAGACTGGTCTCCCGAAAAGCCTTTCTCGCTGATTCGCATGTCCCACGAAACGATCTGGAGTGACCCCGCCGCCGTTCAGGTCCTGGAGGGAGAGATCGAGATCGTGAATGACGACAACTCGAAGGATGTTGGGGAGCCTTCTCCGGACACACCGCCGATTGATGATGCCGATTCGGGTTCCGTATTTTCCGGGGTCGATCGGACGGTTGCCGAAACAGGCCGGCCAGATATCACAACGGCTGTTCCTTCTGACAATCATGAGGAACAGGCAATGCAGCCTCCGGAAGTCAAGGCTGCTGCCGGAATGTCTCCAGAAAGTCCGGCAGCAGGGGCCGGGGAAACCGGCGAACGGTTTCGGAAATGGATTGAGAAGGGGATTAATCAGGGTGACATTAGCTTCAATACCGCGGAGTCGTTTGTTCATTTTCTGGAACAGGGGGTACTCCTGGTCAGCCCCCGGGCCTTCCAGAAATACCCCGCAAGGGACTGGAAGGCAGTACAGCGCAGTTTTCAGTCGTTGAAGATCAATCTGAAGAATCCCGGCGAGCGGGGAGAGAACTGGTGGGAAGTAAGAATCGAATGGCAGAACAAGCTGTCGAGGGTCAAGGGGTGGGTGATTCCCTATGAACATTTCGAGTTCAATGTAGTGCCCGATCTCAACAGGAAGATGTCGCTCATACAGCAAAATCCAGCCGTTGCGGATGGTTCGGCCGGACTTTCTTCAACAGCATGATTTCCACCACCTTGTTATTCCTGGTATTGGGGATGGTGGCGGGAGGGGCACTCAATTTCGTGATTGATCGTTATCCGCAGTACCTCGACAGGGCATGGACTGCGGAGGCTCTCGAGCAGATTGGAGATCAGGAACAGGCGAATCGGGTAAGGGCGTTGCGCCCCCAACTGCCCGGGCGGAGCACCCGATGTCCACAATGCCATGATGCGGCCACGGTGGCGTTGTATGCGCCGATCCTGGGTTGCATCGTGCATCGAGGGCGCTTCGATTGTTGTGGATACCGGGTGCCGAAGAGGTATTTCCATGTGGAGGCCCTGACGGGCGGACTGTGGGTGTTGAGCGTCCATGTCTTTGGAGCTGGCCTGGACCTGTTGCCAATCCTGATCCTGGTATGCGGGCTGGTTACGCTGGCCTTCATTGATCTGGAACATTATTTTCTTCCGGACTGGATTGTTGGTCCATTGCTGTTCGGCGGGATGCTTGTGAATACGCATTTTGCATTCGCTCCTGCACTGGACTCGGCGGTCTTCGGGGCTGTGGCAGGTTATCTTGCTCTTTGGGTGATTCGTGCGGGATATCAGGTTCTCGCTCGAGAGCAGGATGGTCTGGGTTTGGGAGACTGCAAGCTAATGGCGGCCATCGGGGCCTGGGTTGGGGTCGAGCTGCTGATTCAGACAATCTCGATTGCCGCCATTAGCAGTCTGGTTTTCTACCTGGTTCAAACTGGGGCAGGGCGGAATGATGGTGCCTTGCGGATAGCGTTTGGCCCCTGGCTGATTCTGGGCGGGCTTTGCTCTGTTTACTGGGGCAGTGTTTTTTCAGTCTTGTAGACGATTATTCCACAGGTTTATCCACGAATTTTGTGGATAATTTGACGTTGACTCCAAATTCAGGGGTAAGCAAAACCGTATCGTCTGGAACATGCCCTGGTCGTGGATTCCGAAATGCCGTTCGGGTATTCCGGTGGCAGGAAAACCAAGGGCCCCTCTCGGGGGCCATCAGCCGATGACAGAAGCAGGGGTTCAGGGAACGAAGGTTCCGCCTATAAAGGCAAGAACCGCCAGACCAACCGCAATGCCCCAGCTTATGAACTGGACCATGCGGACTCTTCCGGCTTTCGAAACCGCGGCCGCAACCTCGGCTTTGGAAGCCATTTCAGAACGCAGTTCCTTCATCTCGGAACGCAGTTCCGCGAAACCGGCATCCATTCTCGAGATCACCTCGTTGAATCTGGCGTTTGCTTCTTTCTGCATACTGTTCTCGATCTGGAAAAGTTCCTTCACCATGCTCTCCGCCTGTATGGGGGAGAACCCTGCCGCTTCGCACCGCCTGAGCCGTGCAGCGTCATCTGGAAGCTCTATTTCATTGTTCATTTTTTCCTCCGAATAGTCATTGCCAGCACACGAGGATTCGGAGCGCCCGGTGGGGAAACTCCCCATCCGGGCATGCTGAACGTTAAAAACAGGCTTCAGTCAAATACCGTCCGAACCGAAGTTCGTGCGTCCGCTAAGAGACGGCGGGCACGACCCGCTGGCGGGTCGGCACGGACGCATTAGGTTCACAACTTGAGAAGTTGCCAACACATGGTGCCCATGCTAACCCAATCCCGCAGGCAGTGCAAGAGGGTCTGTTGCGAGTGTTGCGAGCAATAGGCCACTTGAAAATTTCGGTAACGATAGGATAGGATAGGAATATGGCTAATCCTACTAATCATGGGTAGTGGCTCAGTTTGAAAATATTGCAAAAAACCACATTCCGAAATGTTATACTGATTTGGTCAACTATTTTGGAGGCCTTGATGAAACGCCCGAGAGACATTAACCAACTTGCAAAGACGGTGGTTGACATAGCCACTGGTCAAGCAGAGGGCACAAAGCCCAGGACTGCACCGAAAAGGGCTAATGGCAGTCATGCTTCAACGCATTCGTGAAGCCTGTGGCAATCGGGGCGGCGGTATGTTGCGACGATAACAAGTGCGCCGGAAGGCTCTTGAAGAAACGCTGTTCAGATGAGCGCCGTTCAAGTTCCGCCGCTTAAGATACAGGGCATCAAGACGAAGGCCATCCCGTTCATTCGGGATAGCGTCGATTGGGACGGTGCCGGGCGCTGGATAGAGCCTTTCGTCGGTTCGGCCGTCGTTGCTCTCAATATCGCCCCCAAGTGCGCGCTGCTGGGCGATGCAAACCCGCACTTGGTCCGCTTCTATGCGGCGATACAGGCAGGGACCGTCACAAGCGCAACAGTGCGGTCATTCCTGGAGCGAGAAGGCGCACGCCTTCAAGAAGACGGGCAGGAACATTTCTATCGTGTGCGAGACCGCTTCAACGACAGCGGCGACTCGCATGATTTCCTGTTCTTGAACCGCGCCTGCTTCAACGGTTTGGTGCGCTTCAATCGGAAGGGCCGCTTCAACACCCCCTTCTGCCGGAAGCCGGAAAGGTTCCGCCCTGCCTATATCACCAAAATTTGCAATCAGGTCCAGCGGGCCGCCGATATCATGGCAGGCAAGGACTGGAAATTCGTATGCGCTGATTGGGGCGAGATTCTAAGAGAGACGCGCGAAGGCGATTTCGTCTATTGCGACCCGCCATATGCCGGACGGTTCACGGACTATTTCAGTTCATGGACTGACAAAGATGCGGAACAATTGGAAAACGGCTTGAAGGCGTTGCCATGCTCATTCCTCTATTCCATGTGGTCCGAGAACAAGTATCGGAGGAATGACCGGCTGCACGAAGCATTCAGCGACTATGAGATTAAGACCTTCTCGCACTTTTACCATTTGGGCTCGACGGAATCCCTGCGGAACAGCATGACGGAAGCGTTGGTCGTAGGATGAGAGACTTCATCCTGAACGCGCTTGAGGAGATCCAGAACGGCTATTCGTTGTGCGGCATTGTTGATCGGAGGGCGCGCGTTTATCCGTTGGGGTCCGATACCAAGGTCATCAGCACGCTATTCGAGATTGTTGCGCGGCAAGCGGTAGTCTCCTATGCCGACAAGGCAGGGATGGAGTTGGTCGAACCGACGAAGCAGAATCACTATCCGGACTTCACCTTGATGCGCGATGAGGGAGACCGGGAGAAAATCGCCCTTGATGTGAAAACAACATATCGAAAGGAAAGCCAAACCCGTTTCGGCTTCACTTTGGGAAGCTATACCAGCTACATACACCCGGAGACGGAAGGCAAGAATATCGTCTTCCCCTATAGCCACTATGGCGAGCATTGGATTATCGGTTTTGTCTATAAGAGGGCTGAAGGGAAGCGGGACACAAGCGGCCGCATATATTCGTTCGACACCTTGCGGCAAATCCCCATCCCTTTCGACGATGTTGAAGTCTTCATGCAGGAAAAGTGGCGGATTGCCGGCGACAGGGCCGGAAGCGGCAACACAGCCAATGTCGGCAGCATATCCGGGACCATAGAGGATTTCAGTGACGGCAATGGCGTCTTCGCCTCTGAGGCTGAATTCCTCGAATACTGGCGCGGCTACAAGCGGACAAGCCAAGAGCGCCGGTCCGCCTATTCCAACATTCACGAATTTCGCGGGAGGGAAGCACCATGACCAAGCAGAACAAGCCGAAGCAGCCCTTGCCGGCTCCTGTTACGACCACGCTCCCAGACAGCGACTTTCAGCCGAGCAAAAGGCGGGTATGGCCAGCTGGAAAGCCGACGTGGCCCAACGCGACAAGGACAATCAACGCTGGACAGTCGGATTCGGATCACCCAGATCGCGATAACGATAGCGGTTCTGGCCGTTGGCTTTGCATTTCTTGCCCTGGTCGGGATACCTTCTTCCCCCTAGATAGGTCAAACTACTACTGCCGCCGCCGGCAGTTTGCCTTTTTGCCGAATCGTCCTTGATTCGGCACCTTTCAGGCCCTTTTGGATAGGGCCTTTCCCTTACTTTCCCTTCCCCTTCCCACGCTTTTTTGGCATTTTTAGCCCTTTGATGATTTTCCGCTGGGAAGAGACCTGTGATTCAATATAGCCGATGGTCGTCGATATATCCTCGTGACCTAGAAAGTCCTTGATGCTGTTCAGCGTATAGGGAATGGTTCCTGTTTCATGAAAGTCTTCGGTGTCCTTGTTTGCCAACGTCGTTGCAACAAGGTGACGGATCCGGTGGGCGGAAACCCTGATGCCGCTCCGGTCGGACGTGCGGCGCATGATTTGTCCGAATTGTTCGGGGGTCAGTCTTTCGCCCCGGTAGCGGTGGCTGTATCTCTGAATCATGAATACCTGATCGCTTTCGCTGAATGCGGGGAAACGACGCATGACGTCTTTCTTCATTTCGAGAAGTCTCTCCCGCAGGTCGTCGTGCAGGGGGATTGACCACTCCCTGCCATTCTTTGAGTGCTGCTTCCGGAGCGTGACGGTGTTTTCCTGAAAATCGATGTCCCTCCAGTCCAGACCGCATAGCTGGGAGCGGCGCATGCCGGTATAGAAAAGAGTCAGGACCATGCTCAGAATCAGGGGAGAGGCTTCTCTACTGTCTTGATCCAGAAAATCGCAGAAGGCCTGAAGATCTTCCATGGTGCATCCCTTCTTGCGGACATTGACGCGGCAGAACTGCCGGACCTTGAGGATCGGGTTCTGGTCAATCAATTCGATCTCCACACTGAAGTTGAGAAGGGCGCGCAGATGACGGTGGTAGTTGTTGTAGGTTGTCTTTGATGCACGCTCGGCAATCAGTTCGCGCCAGTCGAGAAGCGCTTCCTTGGTAATGTGGTCAACACGTCGTATCGACGTATCTTTCACGAAACGCAGGGACAGCGCGATGTAGGTCTGCTGGGTGGACGGCCGGAGCGGTCGCTCCCGGCAGTACTGTTCCGCAACATGGGTCAAGTCGTATTCATGGTTGGATGGGTTTTTCATCATTGGTTCAATCTGGTTGTGGCTGGATTATGGATTATATGAAGTGAAATTGTATAAAGCATCAAATCCGGGACAATGACAATATTTGGGAATTACATATTGAGGTCACATTTCCCTTGACACTTTACACGAAAATACATGAAAACCATTATTACATAAGTCACATTTTAAGGGGTGCTACTCATGGCTTCCTGGCAAATAACGGGCTGGCCGAAAAACCGGTTGCAATTCCCGATTCGCCTGTGATAAGGTTCGTTTCAATAGTGGCAGTCATACTGTCAAGAGAGCCGTCCAATTGAAATCGCTTCTACTTAGAGGCGACCGCAGTACCGGTAGCCGGCGGCAGTCTTCCCTAGGGAAGACCGGGTGCTACATCTAAGATCAGGGCATGGTGCCCTACACCCGCATGGGGAGATTTTTCCCCATCCGGGGTTAGACATCTCCTCGTGTCGGTTTTTGTTTCAACTAATCAGACTTTGGAGAAAAACATGTTTAACAAATCTAAACAGCGTGGCGCTATCGTCACTGGAATTTTGAGCAATCACGGTTTAAACAAAGAAGAGATTCAGGAATTATCCGACTATATTGATAGTCGGGGTCGTGAATTAACAAGACCGCTGTGGATAACATTTGTTGTTGCCCTTGTCGTACTCTTGGTTCTTCCGGATCAGGCACTGATTGTGGGACTCAAGCTTCTGCTTTCATTGCTTCCGTAAATTCCATTCCAACTTCGCAGCCCCTCTGGAGAGGGGCTGCTTCCTAAATTCGGGTCCGGTTGGACCTACGTCTGGCATGGGGAGATTTTCCCCATGCCAGACGTTTCTTTCGTTTCCACATGTCTACATCAATGGCATGAATCCTGATTCCGAGAAACCACTTGATGAGTGAGGACATCAGATTCACTGATTTATTTCCCGGACTAGGCGGTTTTCACCATGCCTTGTCAAAAGGCGGATTCAGATGCGTATTCGCTTCTGAAATAGATCTCGGTCTCAGAAGATTCAACAGGAAAAATTGTGATTCTCCTGCGGGAGAATCACATCAGAAAATCAATTCGCCACTTCCTGAAGCAGGATCTGTCTTGCTGTATCCTTCATGAATTCTGGTTCATTGTCAATGTCAGGAAAACCCCCGTTTTTCTGACATTGACAGGCTGGGTCAGATTCGATCCCGGAAAAGCCGGAATACAGTAAAGAAATCCGGTAAAGAAATCTATGTTAGAATATGGGTCATTCTCACGAGTTTTATTACACCTGGGTCAATTCCCGTGAAAATCGGCTATGCCAGAGTCTCCACCGAGGACCAGAACCTGTCCCTTCAGGGAGACGCTCTGCACGCTGCCGGGTGCGAGCGGATTTTCGAGGATCGTACAAGCGGTGCCAAATCCGAACGCCAGGGCCTTTCAGATGCATTGGACTTCATGCGGGAAGGCGATACCCTGGTGGTCTGGAGGCTGGACCGGCTGAGCCGGTCACTTACGGACCTGATTGACATGGTGGGTCAGCTCGAGTCCCTGGGGATTGGTCTGCAGAGCATTCACGAGTCGATCGACACATCATCAAGTACCGGGAGGCTGGTGTTTCATATCTTCGGGGCACTGGCCGAGTTCGAGCGGAACCTGATCCGCGAGCGTACCCAGGCCGGCCTGCAGGCCGCCCGGGCCCGCGGTCGTGTGGGAGGAAGGCCCATGGCCCTCAATTCCGACAAGCAGAAACTGGCGGTCAGGCTCTACGAGGAGAAGCAGCATACCGTTCAACAGATCTGCGAGATGATGAACATCTCGAAACCGACGCTCTACAGGTATGTCGAGATGGCGAGATCGTAGATTAGCGAGTGTTTGCTTCTTGATTAACTTTTGGAGAATGAAATGAGCAATATTGATGACGAAATCGGACAAGGTGCAGCCTTGTTGACGAACCTGCCAGAACCGGAAAAGGCGACATTCTGGGAAAAGATCGGGGCGAGTGCCGCTTGGGGCAGGGAGCGCCAGATCATGGAAACCGAATACTTCGGGATGATCGATCAACTTGAAAAGCAGGGCGAGCAGGAGGAAGTTGACTTGATCAAGCTATCGGAGAAAGGGATTGACCAGTTGCTCGAAAAGGCCGAGTTTTACAGGGACGAAATGCCATCGGGTACGGCTACGGTAGATGCGCTTTTCTGGATGGACGATGCAAGCGAGGGAAGCATGATTGCAGTATGGATATGCGGTCATGCGTTTCGACTGGTGGAGGCCGTGATGGGGGGCGTTTTCGATTCCTGGCTGGTTGCCGGCGAGCTGGACAGGGAAACGATCGCCGACTGGATGATTTTCTCGCAATTGAACCGGGCCAGACTGAAGGAAATGCTGGCGGGTGATGGCGAGGCCATATATCATTGATGCACGTTTTTTTACTAACACAGCTAAGAAAATTCTACAAAGTGGCAGTACAGGCAGACGGCATCAGGCAGGACATGTGCATGTGGTCCAGATCAGTAGAAAAGCTTAGGGTGGTCGCTCTGGAAGCATTGCACTCCGTTGGGATAAATATGGCGGACAATAGGCTAACGATCCGCCACTGGAAAGGAAAAGAATGATGGATAAAAATTGGGAATTATCAAGGAAAGTTGACAAGACGGAGAGGTTTGTGCGACAATAACGGGCATTGTCGCACAAAAATCAACGACTTATCCCGGATCAGCACCATGAGAACGAAACACGTAGCAACGACCCTGAGCCTGTTCAACATCATGCCGGCTTACCCGACCAAGGAGGACGCGATCCGCTATTTTGAGCGCGTCCGGTGGGGCGATTCCCCGGTCTGCACCAAGTGCGGATGCGATGCCAAGATCACGCCGCAGGCCAAGCATCCGGGTCGCTACTGGTGCGGAGACTGTCGTAGCTACTTCACCGCCCTGACGGGAACGCCGCTCGAATACGGCAAGGTCGATCCGCGCAAGTGGCTGTTCGCCGCGTACCTGCTGATGACGGCCCGCAAGGGCATTTCCAGCCTGCAACTATCGAAGGAACTGGACGTATCGCAGCCTACCGCATGGTACATGCTTCACCGGTTGCGCCTTGCTTGCGGTGACGATCTGGAGGCGTTGAGCGGCGTTGTCGAGATGGACGCGACCTACTTCGGCGGCAAGCGCAAGAACATGAGCAATGCGAAGCGCAAGCAGCTTGCCAAGGAACAGCCGGGACGCGGCACCGTTGGCAAACAGCCGGTCATCGGCATGAGGGAGTGGGACGGACGCACCAAGGCGGTCGCGGTGGACAGCGAGAGCAAGAAGGTCGTGCGCGATCTGATAAAGGGCAACGTCGCCAAGGGATCGACCGTATGCACCGATGAGGCGCGGGCAGACAACGCCGTCTCCAAGGCCGGATACGAGCACAAGAAGGTCAACCACTCGGCCAAGGAGTACGTCAACGGCATGGCGAGCACGAACGGGATCGAGAGCGTGTGGGCGGTGCTCAAGCGCGGTTACAACGGCGTCTACCACAACTGGAGCAAGAAGCATTGCCAGAAGTATG
>JAJEAV010000074.1 GCA_022822625.1 Gammaproteobacteria bacterium
AATTTCCGAATGTAGGGGATGGCTTTGATGCCGGGGCAATTGAATATGTCTATGCCTTGATGGCTGCCGACGCTGGCTTGATAATGCCGGATGTACACTTGTTTCCCTCTCAAACTGGCAGTGGGTATTTTGCGGTTCAGCGTTTTGACAAAGAACAGAATAATCAGAGACATATGCATTCAGCGTGTGGTCTTTTATACTCGGACTTTCGAATCCCATCGTTGAATTATGAAGATCTGCTGGCGTTGACCATGATCTTGACCAGGGATATTCGTGAAGTGGAAAAAATGTTTCGACTGGCAGTGTTCAATGTACTCGCACATAACCGCGATGATCATGGCAAGAATTTCAGTTACCTGATGAATAAAAGAGGCGAGTGGAAACTGTCACCGGCTTATGACCTGACCTTTTCATCGGGACCTCGTGGTGAGCAGAGTACAACGGTGATGGGGGAAGGAAAGGATCCGAGCCAGCCTGAACTCATCAAGTTAGGCCTTGAGGCAAAGCTTCCCCAAAATATCATTTACAACATCATCGAGCAGACCAAAGCCGCTCTCGGAAGATGGCCGGAACTTGCAAGCGAGTATGGAGTGACAAAATCAAACGTTGATTTGATTGCCTCGAAAATCATCTCGTGACATGCCCAGATATTTAATGCCGGAGTTCCTGTAAATGCGTCTAGCAGTCCGACAATATATCGCTTGGCAAGTCTGCTTTACTGAGCGTGGGCGGGCTGATTAATAGACTCGATTATTTTACAGGGTTACAGGCTGGCACATAAAGACACTAAATGCAGGACAACACTATTTTGGAGAAAGCACAATGAAAAGAATTTCCGTAACGTGTTTTCCCCAACCCAATCCCTTTAACCTCAATCATGATTCTTCATTAATAGTAAGCAGAGTCTGGCATTGATACAAAGCTCGAATCAGCATCTAGGCAGTACGCAGGACCCCTCTCAATGATTGGAGCACAATCATTGTTTCAGCATTCTTTGTTCAACCTTTCGCCTGGTTCTGGGACCTTTCCAAGATGACATCCATTTCAGCTTTTGGAATCCTTTGTCCCCTGACGAATTTCATCAGGCTTGGAATACCAGGCTCATAACAAAGCAATGGAACTTCCTTTACCATTTCGTTTGGAGCAGAAATTCTCCAGATATAACCGACATGTATCAACTTCCGCATGTTTTCCTGAATTGCTTCATGGGTAGTTGGTTCTCCCTGTTTCTGCAAGGATATCCTGACCGTATCTTCTAATTCATGTATGGGAATAGGTAGATTGTCGTTTTCTTCAAAGGTGCCGCCAATATCGGTGGCCAATGGCACGAGCCCCATCTTGTTTAATTCATCGTAGCGATGTATGTATATATTTGAGCATTTGGTAATTGCTTCATCTTCAACCTTTGAGAGGGTTTCCAGAGTTACTTCTCGTGAATCGGTCTTTATAAGTTGATTGGCAATACAGCTCCCCCATATCTGGATAAAGTAGGGGTAGTGCTGAGCACGGTACATCACTTCCATTGAAGCTTCTTCAGTGCATGCCACCTGACAGGATTCCAGAGGTATCGATAGTGCCTTATGAGAGTCTTTCTCCGAAAGGCGGCCTAACGGAAATGTGCTGCTTTTATCCCAAAAGGACGCACTGGCCTGACTCAGTGTTGTTTCAAGATTTGGGGTGCCTGCCAACACAAGGAAAAACGGACATTGCTCTGCACGGACATTCTGGCTTGCATTCAGAAGAACATGTCCGATATCAGGGTTTAGTGTGTGTGCTTCATCAATGATCAGGATAAAGGGCTTTCTTTTTGCTTTTTCCCACAATAAATCTTTGAACGCAAGTATATTTTTCGGACGGTTCAAGTTTGCCTGTATTGAGGCCATACTGATATTTGCGGAAACGGCAAGATTATCGAACATGTGTTCAAATAGATTCAAGGCTTTTTTGATCAGGTTTTGGTTATTGCCTGCGATCAATCCGACTAGTTGAACTATATCTTTGAATTCCGAAGGCGTGGCCCACAAAATTTCCAGTTCATCTCTACCCGCTTTCAGGGTTAGTTCCTGCAAATACCGCAACAATGCAGTTTTACCATTACCGCGTGGACCATAGATGATCATATTTTGATTCGCAGGAGATTTCTGCATCAATAGATCAACAGAATCCTGGAAATTTTTCTTTTCTTGCGTTCGTCCTGCAAGATATGGTGGGATTCTGCCATCTCCGGGATGAAACAGATTCTTTAGCTTTATGTCAGGTTTAGTCACCGTAATTCTGCTTTTTCATTCAGTCTTTCCATTTATTTTTTCCACAGCATGCCCGGACATATTGTTCCCGTATCAGAACCATTGCCTTCCGGAACCCTAATTCCCTTGACCACGGCCAAGTATAGCAGAGCACAAATATGATCAGCCTAGTACTGATGAAGTAGAGTTATTCGTATTGGTTTCTTTTATCGATCATGTAACGGATTGCAATGGATTTCCGATTCATAATTCATGGAACAAGCATCACGCTTCCGTTTTTGGTAATGTGCTCATTGGCCCTATAATCTGCTCTTCAAGACATTGTTATGACTTATTCGGCATCCCTAATCCTTGAATAGGAATCGGGAAAAGTAAAAAGTCTTGTTAAATCAAAGTATTAATTTTAGAATAGTGTTTTTCAGACTTCACTCATCGGGTGAACAGATTCACCAGCCCCGAGATAACAAGGCCGCATGAACATCCGACACCCCAGCCGCCCAAACCCCAGGCCGCAACGGACAAGAAAACCGCCTATTTAAGGATTAGGGGGCATACAGCTTCAAGCAAGTTCATGAGCGAGCAGTGTAAATTTGAAGAGATTCGAGAAGGAGTGAGGAAACTCTGCTCGGATTTTGGGTCCGCATATTGGCAACGTTGTGATCGGGAACGTGCTTATCCGGAAGAATTTGTCAGCGCCCTGACCCAGTCCGGTTATCTTGCTGCCCTCGTTCCCGAACAGTACGGTGGCGTTGGGCTGTCAATAGAAGCCGCCGGCGTTATTCTGGAAGAAATCCACCACTCAGGCGGAAACGCTGGTGCATGCCATGCCCAGATGTACACTATGGGGACAATCCTGAGACATGGTTCGGATGAGCAGAAAACACGTTATCTGCCCGGTATTGCAGATGGTTCGATTCGCCTGCAGGCCTTTGGCGTAAGTGAACCTGAAAGTGGCACCGACACTTCCTCACTGAGAACCACGGCTACTCTCAAAGACGGCACATACACCATCAATGGACAGAAAATCTGGACTTCACGTGCCGAACACACCGACTTGATGCTGTTGCTATGCCGTACCACGCCGATCAATCAGGTTAAGAAAAAATCAGAAGGCTTATCGGTATTCCTGGTAGATATGCGAACTGTCCCGGAAGATTATCTGCAGATACGCCCGATTCGAACCATGATGAATCACGCAACTACCCAGGTGTTTTTTGACAATATGCCGGTACCAGGGGATGCCATGATTGGGGATGAAGGCAAGGGGTTTCAGTATATTTTATCCGGCATGAATGCAGAGAGGATACTGATTGCCGCAGAATGCATAGGCGATGCCAAATGGTTCATTGACAAGTCAGTATCCTATGCCAATAACCGTTCCGTATTTGGTAGACCTATCGGCCAAAACCAAGGTATACAGTTTCCGGTGTCCAGATCTTATGCCCAGATGCGAGCTGCCGAGTTGATGTTGAAAGAAGCATCACGTCGCTATGACGCTGGAGAAAATCCCGGTGAAGAGGCGAATCTTGCCAAGCTACTTGCTGCCGATGCTTCATGGCAAGCGGCTGAAGCCTGCCTGCAGACACATGGTGGTTTCGGGTTTGCAGAGGAATTTGATGTGGAACGAAAGTACCGTGAAACCCGACTCTATCAGGTGGCCCCGATTTCCACGAACTTGATCTTGAGCTATCTTGCCGAACATGTTCTGGGCATGCCCAGATCGTATTGACTCGGTTGAATCAGCATACACCGATTCCATGTCCATGGGATATCTGTATTCTTTGGATGATTAACAGCGGAAAACGAAAAGACAGTTTCGAGTGTTATAGTATGATTTGTGCAAACATCTGGATATGCCGATAAATGAGCAAGTCAACCCCCGAAATTGACCGATTTGATGATCGATTGTCCAGAGTCTATGATCCAAAGGGAGACAAGGCCAGACTGTACGATGAATGGGCCAATACCTATGACCAGGACTTGTTGGGCGATCTCGGTTATGTTGCTCATTCAGAGGTAGGGGCAATTTTTGCTGAATTGATTACGGATACCTCAACTGCAGTTCTTGATGTCGCATGCGGTACCGGTTTGGCAGGCCGGTTTTTAAGGGAGCGTGGTTATGAACAGATAGATGGTGTCGATTTTTCCGAAGGAATGCTGGACCTGGTCCGATCACGCCGTATCTACCAGAAAACATGGCAGCATGACTTTACCAAGCCGGCAAGTATCGACAAACTCTATCAAGCATTAATTTGTGTGGGCCTGTTTTCCTATAACGTTCCCATGATTTCAGATATGCACAACGTAGTCAATTGTGTCGAACCCGGTGGGCTATGCGTGATATCCGTGAACGGAGCGGCCTGGGCTGAGCTTGAATTCAAGCCCCAGGTTTATCAGGAAGCAGACGATCATGGTTTCACGATCAATGTAATCCGTAAAACAGGATACATCCGGAACGAAAATATTGATGCCAGAGTGTTGGTCGTTCAACGTAACCTCTGATTTAACAGGGTCCGAGTTGCACATGTGCCATTGATGAGATGGTCCCTTCCGGAGGAAGAATTTCGACAGGTTGATGGCCTGAATATATGCCCAGAGTATAATGATAGGACGTATTAGTTGTAGACTGACGCCTTCTGCCTGGTGGGGCGATGCCGTCAGTGGGCCCCGGTTGCTGATGGTCGTGGTACCGATGATGCTTCCCGGTTGTTTCGTACCGGATCGTTCCTCGACAGGAGTTGATTCTGTCTTGGCTGGGGAAACCGACCGTCCGGCCATTATAATCCCCGGGGCCGCGCCGGAAAGCAGCAGTGAGGCATTCCTGACCAAGTCGGAAGATGGGTTGGGTAGTGGCACCACCCAATGCCCCGGTAATTTCTCCCATATGGATAGTGTGTGTGCCCTGACGTTGAAGGATGCCATAGGTTTGGCGATTGAGCGCAATGCAGATCTTCTGGCCCAGCGGCGGAAGCGAGAAGAGGATAGGTTGACTCTTGAAATTGTCGAGAACCGGTGGAATCCCAAGTTCTCTCTCCAGACCGGCGCGGACGTAAACTCGGATGAAACAAGCGGGAACATGGTTCTGGAAACGCAAATCGCAGTTCAATCTGGCGGGTCACTCTACTTCAATGCAGTTGCTGAAAGCGACGGAAGCAACTCGCAGATGCTTCGCTTCAGCCAGCCCTTGTTCAAGGGTGCCGGGAGAGACATCGCGACCTTGCCCGTACAGGAAGCGAGGTTGGCTGAACAAGCCAGTGCCCTGTCGTTCCGCCAGTCCGTGATTAGCCTGGTTGACAGGGTTATCAGCGCCTACCGGGCACTCGGCGGAGCCATCCGGCAGGCGGAGATAAGCGAAGGCTCTCTCACCCGCGCACGCGAACAGCTGAAGGCGACGGAAGCACTGATTAGTGCGGGACGTGTTGCTGCACGCGAGACGATACGTTCCAGATCGTCGATCGCCAACGCGGAACTGGCCCTCGTGCGTACGCGGAACGCTCTGGCCCAGGCACATCACGATCTGATCGACATCCTGGAACTGGACGACGGAATCCAGATTCGTCCGCTGGAGCAGCTGAAGGCGGAACGAAGTAAAGCGGTTCCGGCCCCGGAATTCGATGATATTCTGGTTCGCCGAACCGACTATCTTCAGGCCCGGATCAATATTGAGAGGGCTAGAATGGGCCTGGTACAGGCTCAGAATGATCGCCTGCTGGACATCGGTCTTGATATTGGAATGGAGATCGGCGAATCGCCGAATCTGGGGCTGACGGCCACGTTTCCCCTGAGCGACCGACGGGAGCGCAAACTTAGTATCCTGACGGCCCGCAATGCACTCCTCAATGCTGAGAAGGACATCGATACGAAGCGCAGGAACATCAGGGTTGAGTTACGACAAGCGGTCAGTGATGTGGAGGTGAACCTCCGCATTACCAAGCTGGCCCGCGATGCCCGCGAACTGGCGGAAACGAATCTCGATGTGGAGCAGGAAAAGTTCGGACAGGGGCTCTCCTCTGCCTCCGACCTGTCGGCATCAGAGCGGGAACTGGCAAGTGCCGAGCAGTCCGAAGGGGAAGCTATTGTCGCCTACCTTAATGCACTGGCCAGGCTCGACACGGTCACTGGAAGGACCCTGGAGCGCTGGGGAATAGTGATTGAGGAGGTTGGACTATGATAGGCCACGAATTCGGTACGTTCGAGGCGTTGCTCGACAGCCTGTCGGACGGTGTACTGGTGATCGACTTTGATGGATCGGTTCGCATAGCCAATCCCGCCTTCTGCAGGATGTTCGGGATAGTAGACGATGACTGGGCGGGTCGTGAATTCGGTACGTTTTTCATGTTATCGGAAGGTTTTGATGACTTCACCAATGCTGTCCTGGACGCGATCACCAAGCGGGGAGAGGTCGAGCGGCGGATCGTCCAGATTCAATCGAATGAGGATATCCGCTTTCTATCCGTAACTGCCTCCACCCTGACGGAGGCGGGAGAGAGGAAGGCGGTGATCGTCACGGTTTCCGATATCACGGAGATCCGGGAGCTACAGGAGATGGAACAGCGTCAGGCAGGGGTCATCAAGGAGCAGCTGGGACAACTACAGGATGCCTATCGCAACCTTGAGGCCCGAAACGAAGCTCTTTCGGTCCTTACCCGGCGGATCCGCACGGCGCGAGGCATCGCCGTCACCTTTGTGGTGACACTGTTTCTTGGTATCGGTGTCTGGCAGATGTCTCCTCTCGATTTCCTTAATGCCGCCCTATCGCCAGATCGAGCGGCTGCGGAGGGAGGATCTGAGGATATGGTGACCTTTGTCGTGGTTCCTCAGGACTTCAGTTCGACCATTGATCTTCGCGGTAATTTGTCTCCAGGCCGTGTCGTTGAAGTCGTCAGTCCGATTGAAAGTCATGTCAGAGAAGTGCATGTAGCACCTGGTGACCTGGTGTCAGAGGGTGATCTCCTCGTCGATCTCGACACCGGACGTCTTGCCACTGAACTCCGGCAGGCGGAGGTCGAAAGCATAAGGGTGCACGAACATCTTGCCGAACTCGAGGATTGGAACAACAGCTCGGACATGGCACGCAGTAGACGAAGTCTACGACGGGCGAGAGTGGCACTCGACGATGCAGAGCTACAACTCGACAGAACTTCCTTTCTTCTGGAGAGCGGGCTGGTTCCCGCCTCGCAACATGAGGAGGCACTGCGATCCCTGGATGATCGACAACTGGACGTTGAAGAGGCTGAGCGGGAGCTTGCTGCAGTGCGTTCCAAGGGAACGGGCGATGCACTGCGGGTCGCACGTCTGCAGGCACAATCGGCAGCGGACCGCCTGCGTATAGCACGGGAGAGTGTGAATCTTGCACGGGTTTTGGCACCGATCGACGGGATAATTATCGCGGCTCAAGGCCGTTCGTCCGTACCGCTAGCGAAGGGACGCCAGGCGTCTCAGGGAGGGCTGTTGTTGTCGGTTGCGGACATGGAACGCTTTTCGGTGGTTACCAGCGTCGACGAGATCGACCTGCGGAAGGTCAAGGTGGGCCAGAAGGTCTGGGTCACAGGCCCCGGGTTCGACGAGCTGAAGATTCCTGGGCAGGTGGTCCGAGTCTCTCTGCGCGCTCTCGCTGGGTCGCGGAGGGGCGGTGCGCCGAAGTTCGAAATCGCTGTTCTGCTTGACCGGCTTGAGGGTGAAGCGCTCAACCGGCTACGTGTTGGCATGTCGGCCCATGTCTCGATCGTCGTTCATGACCGTCCGAATGCATTGCTCGTCCCTATCGACGCAGTGTGGACAATGGACGGAAAGTCCTGGTTGGAGGTCGTTATCGAACCAGGTGGGAATCCGGAACTACGCGAGGTGCAGACCGGTCTCACCACGCTAGACTCGGTGGAAGTGGTGAAGGGCCTGTCGCCGGGTGATACGGTCGTTCTATCCCGATGACCAGATTGCGGGGGAGCGGGATCAAGGATATGCTGCCATGTTGAAGCTGGATGGTGTGTGCCGGTCATACCGGCTCGGTCCGGTGACTACCAAAGTGCTACGCGGCGTGAACCTCGAAGTCAGCTCTGGAGACCTGATGTCAATCATGGGACCATCGGGTAGCGGAAAGACTACCTTGATGAATATCATCGGCTTACTGGATCGACCGAGTTCGGGGTCATGCCTTCTCGAAGGACGTGATGTTTCTAGTCTGAAGGATGACGAACTGTCTACCCTGAGAAATCGACGGATAGGATTCGTGTTCCAGGCATTCCACCTTCTTCCGCAGCTTTCTGCCATGGAGAATGTTTGTCTTCCGCTGGTTTATCGGGGAACCACCCGCCCGGCGGCACGCCGCCAGGCGGGAGAGATATTGGAACGGGTTGGTATGGCTCAGCGGACTGGGCACCGGCCGGGCCAACTTTCCGGGGGTCAAAAACAGAGAGTTGCCATCGCGCGGGCGTTGATCGGCGGTCCCGCCCTGTTACTCGCCGACGAGCCCACGGGTGCACTGGACGTGGAAACGGCTACTGAAGTAATGTCTTTACTTCAGAGGTTGAACGAGGAGAATGGAGTAACGATCATAATCATTACTCATGATCCGTCGGTCGCCGCCCAATGTACACGACAGGTGCGCATTCATGAAGGGCGGCTTGTCGAGGTGGTACAACATAGTGCCTCGCCAGTTCAGCCAGATTTGGAGTCGAGGCCCATAGTCGGGGGCCAGCTGTGAGAATTTTCCCGATATTGGCATCGAACGGCCGCGAGGCGGCCGGGAGTCTACGCAGGAACCGTCTACGTACGTTACTGGGCTTGGTCGGGGTGATGATCGGAGTATCCTCGGTCATCGCCTTGGTCTCGCTTGGGGAGATCGCCAGGTACGAGGCCCGCAAGCAGTTCGAATCACTGGGCACCGACCTTGTTGTCATCCGTTACAACGGGGGGTCCGATGTCGAGGGGATTGCTATCGAGGATGCACTACGCCTTGCCGATTCGTTGCCCTCAATCGCCGAGGCGGCACCACGGATTACAGGACGCGGGACATTTCGTTTTGGCGGCAAGGAATTGGGACAGGGTTCGGTTAATGGCATCGCTCGATCTTTCGCCAGCGTAAGCAAACTACCGCTACGGGAAGGTCGTTTCATTTCGGATCTTGACATCAACCAGTATTTCTGCGTTATCGGTCATCAGATCGCAGAATGGATGCGCATGGAGGGTGGCGGAGATCCTTTGGGGCGGCTTGTAGAGATCGACGAGGTCTTGTTCACGGTCGTCGGCGTCCTGGACCACTACGAGGAGAGCTATGGACTTCCTGTCCAGATCGGCGCCAATGAATCAATATTCATACCGATTACCACGGCACGGCGCATTAACTCCAACGAGCCGATTGATGTCATCATCGCAGTTTCCACTCCCGGTACCGATCACAAGGTAGCAGCGGATGACGTTTCCACATATCTGCACTCGCGCTCACCGGGGTCTGACTTCGGTATCACCACAGCGAAGGAGCTGATCGCCCAGATGGAGCGGCAGATGGAAATATTCGCACTGCTCCTGAGCGCCGTCGGTGGCATCTCCCTGGTAGTCGGCGGGATCGGGGTGATGAACATCATGCTTGTCTCGGTAGCCGAGCGACGTGTGGAAATTGCTATCCGTCGGGCCCTCGGTGCACGACGTCGGGACATTCGGAGCCAGTTCCTCATTGAATCAATTATGCTGACCAGTGCCGGAGGTGTTCTGGGTACCGTACTCGGCCTCACCGCGACCTGGGCTATCAGCCATTTCACAGGCTGGGGCTTCCTGATTTCATGGTTTTCCGTGGCGGGTGGTCTAGGCACGGCGGCGACCGTGGGTCTGTTTTTCGGATTCCAGCCTGCGCATCAGGCTGCACGGCTCGACCCCATAGCCGGCTTGCAGGGAAACTGAATCGCTGGCTTGGTATGCCCGACAGTCCGCGTTCTGAAGGTGAGTATCCCGAAATCAATTAATCTACTCCTACCTCCTCCAACGGGTTGCATATATGGTCCGCATCTTGATTGAAAGACAGATTTTCAACTCGGGGAGAGTAGGTTGCATTTCGGAACTGGATTGGGAGGAATCACAACCGGGACAGCGGCTGACTCCAGTTTTCAGCCCCTCCCATTCTGGCTAGACATATTTCCGGCTCCAAAGCCGGTGCAGGAAAGTTTCCCAGTGTTCATGTCGGATGCCGCTATCGAACGAGGCGTTTGTCGAATCTCTGGAAACTACCAGCAGGTGTTTCCATTTCCTTTCCTTGCTTATGGCAAGTAATCCCTTGTGGTCACGCTTGCTGACCGACTTTGCACTTTTTACTTCAATGGCGATTTCATTGCCGATCACGAAATCGACTTCGTATCCGGTTCGTGTACGCCAGAATTGCAAAGGCAGTCGAATCCGGTTGTAACTCAGAAAGGCACGCAGTTCGCAGACGATGAAGTGCTCAAATGCCATGCCGAAAAGATTGCTGCCCGGGTCAAGCGACCTAGTGTCGCGCAGGGCATTGACGATGCCCGGGTCAAACAGATAAAACTTGGAGGTTTGCACGAATTTGCGCGTTTGCGAACCCCGCCAAGGCGGAACCTGAATCCCAATCAGCGTATCGATAAGAATCTGGTAATAGTCTCGGACGGTATTGGGCGAAAGTTGGGCGTCATTGGCGACTTTTGCATAATTCAGCACCCTGGAATTGTTGAACGCTGCGCTTTGCAGGAATCTGGTGTAATTCGGCAGATTTCGGGTTAGGCCTTCAAACTGGATTTCTTCCTTTAGATAAGTATCAACATAAGCATATAGATAATCCTCCCCATGTTCACCGAGGAAGGCGGAAGGAAGCCCGCCTAGGCGAAGGTAGCGGTGCAAATCGAAACTGTTATGGCGAGACAGTTCGAACCATGTTAATGGAAACATTTCCGCCTGGAACGCTCTGCCCGCCAGCAAATTCACTTTTCGTCGGCGAAGACTCCGTGCACTGCTGCCAGTGAGCAGAAAACGCTTATCCCCGGTTTCGATAGCGCGATGTACTTCGTTGAGCAATTCCGGAATCCGTTGGATTTCATCAATGACCGTCAACGGCCTTGAAATCAGTGAGTGTAGCAAGGCCGGGTCAGACTTCAGACGTAAATACATCCTAGAGTCGAGTAGGTCGATATAGTCCGCCGCATCAAGGCAACTCGACCGGATAAGGAAGCTCTTGCCACTGCCGCGCGGTCCAAGCAGAAAATGCGAGGAACGACTCAGTAATTCCATCAAATCCAGTTGACGGTCTATCATAAAATACGTATTTATTTCGTGGAATTTCAACAATTATCCACGAAACAGGTATGGATGTACAGATAATGAGTCGTCGAGGGATAACGGTATATTTTAGGCAATAGGGTCTAGAGGGTCAGCTATCCAGATGATCGGCACTGGAAAGAACTGTGCGAATTCATCACATATGAGAATCTGTCATCCAATCAAGGGCAGATCATATATGAGACCACAGGGCTCGGCAGACCGACGCCGCTACCGTTGCGTCAGGACCATGATCCGGGTACTGAAGTACCCGGACCGGGCCTGTCGGCCCACAATCACGAATCACGGGAACTTGCACGCCATGACAACCATGAACAACCGATGGTAAAGCACGCACATGCCGCCGCGTAATGTCCACCGCGCGCGGCTACTCCCTAGGGAGAGTGATCGTCAATAGCGGACAATCCATTTGCTGTCAAACTGGACAGTTCTATTTGCTCTTCACAATATGTCGAGGGTTTTGCGTTAGCTGAAAGCGCCTGATATAGTGTTTGTTTTTGATCCCTGAAAAATTCCCTTACCCTGGAAAATGACCCGGGATAACCGGTTTTTACATGCTTTCGGGTGTTCCGGTGATTTTTCTACCTGTCAATCAGAATCCATGGCCACTGAATTTTGTCGATGTATCATGCGATGACTACACTACGGCATTACTGGCAATCCATGAGAAAAACGAAATTGCCCCTATGCTGGACTTGTGTTGCTGTGCCTGTATTCGGTCCTGCAGGCAATACGGTGTTATAAAGGCATCGCCGGGTGAAATCAGTGCATTTCGTATTCAGTATC
>JAJEAV010000054.1 GCA_022822625.1 Gammaproteobacteria bacterium
CTGACCCAGCAGGCATCGCCAATCCTTGGCAGATGCTGTGACCTCGAAGTATTTTGAACAGTGCAGGACAGTTCTGTATTCTGGCCAATTTCTACAAAAATCGCGGTTTCCTTGCCATGATAGGCAATATTCACGATCCGCGCTTCCGTACTGAACAATGGATTGTCCGGACGTCTTGAAGTCAGGCGGGTTTTTTCCGGCCGTATGGCAACAGCATTGATTCGGCCCGGTTCAATATCTTCCTGCCGCGAGACCGAAAAACTCCCGACATCAGAGGTCTCAATGGTAATTCTGTCCCCATCCTCCATGGCCTTTGCATCAAACACATTCATCTTGCCGATGAAGTCCGCCACGAATCGATTGGCAGGAAATTCATAGATGGTTCGAGGCTCGGCAATTTGCTCAACCCTACCTTCATTGATGACTGCAATCCGATCTGCCATGGACAGTGCCTCATCCTGGTCATGGGTAACGATAACAAACGTGATGCCGACAGTATTTTGTAGCTTGACAAGTTCCAGTTGCATGGCTTCACGCAATTTTGCGTCAAGTGCCGACAGAGGTTCATCCAGCAACAGAACCTTGGGTTTCTTGACCAGTGCCCGGGCCAGCGCAACCCGCTGCTTTTGCCCGCCTGATAACTGATCGGGCATCCGGTCCTGATAATCGCCCAACTGGACTTGATCAAGCGCAGTCATTACCTCTTCCCGCAGGGTCGATGCCGGTACACCGGTGACCTTGAGACCATAACCGACATTTTCGAAAACAGTCATATGCGGAAATACCGCGTATGATTGAAACACCATGTTAATCGGTCGGTGATTCGGCGGGACACCCTGCATGTCCTCCCCATCAATCAGGATCTTTCCTTCAGAGGGTACCTCAAGTCCGGCCAGCATCCGCAGCAATGTGGTTTTTCCACATCCGGAAGGGCCAAGCAGAGCAAAGAATTCCCCCTCCTGAATGGACAGGAAATTGTTGTCAACGGCAACTACACTCCCAAAGTACTTGCTGACACTGCTTATTTCAATAACTGTTTTTGCCTGATTCATGATGAAGGCAGTCTAATGACCAAGTTTTTGTCCTGCACGACTCTGTAACCATAGTGCGATGGTGGTCAACAATAGGGTAATTACAATCAATACGGTTGATGCAGCATTGATTTCCGGGGTAACTGAAAAACGCACCATCGAATAAATCTTGACCGGCAGGGTGACCGTATCCGGACCAGATGTAAAGAATGTAATCACAAAATCATCCAGCGACAATGTGAACGCCAGCAATGCTCCCGCAATCAGGCCAGGTTTCATAAACGGAATCATGATATCGCGAAAGAACTGCCATTCACTCGCCCCCAGATCCTTGGCCGCTTCCTCCAGCTCCAGATTGAAATTGGCCAATCGTGCCCGGACGATGACTGCCACAAAAGGAAAGCAGAACGAAATATGGGCAATTGTAATAGCACTCAGGTTAAACGGCCAGACAAGACCGGAAGACCAGCCAACCCGAGAGAAGAAAGCCATCATCGCAACCCCCATGCAAATCTCGGGAATCACGATAGGGAGAGTCATGGCCCCTTCATAACCCCCCTTGAGCGGAAAACGAAACCGCCACAACAGCAATGCAACCATCGCTCCGAGAATAGTGCTGATGATGGTGCAGAAAAAGGCAATCGTCAAGGAGTTGGCAAAAGCCTCGATCAAACCATCGTTATTCCAGGCCTTCTCATAGTACTTGGTGGTAAACCCGCGCCACACAATGTTGCGGCGACTGTCGTTGAAACTGAATATGACCAGAATCAGGAGTGGGGAGTACAGAAACACGAAGGACAGGCCAAGTGTTAGTTTCATCCACCCCTGATGAATGTAGTCCAATGGGCCGACAGATGTCCTGTTTCCAGACAAGCCACGCATTATCCTGCCTCCATGCTTGAACCCCGCTTCGAGAACAGGGCGCGGGCAGCAAGCACAAAAAACGTGATGTACATCAAGATGAATGACAAGGCTGAACCAAACGGCCAGTCATTTGCAGACTTGAACTGCCGTTCAATGACATTCGCGATCATCTGACTGTCTGTGCCCCCGAGCAAATCCGGCGTCAGAAAGGAACCGAGAGCCGGGATGAAGGTGATGATCACGCCGGAGATAATGCCCGGCATCGCAAGCGGAACGGTGATCGATAAAAAAGTCCTGAGCTGAGTTGCCCCAAGATCAAGACTTGCTTCAAGATATGACCGGTCCATGCGGTCAAGAGACGCATACAGTGGCAGCACCATGAACGGAAGATGCACATAGACTAGTCCAAAGACTACTGCAAAATTATTGTAAAGGAGTGGAGCGGGCGTAAAACGCTCTCCAATGAGTCCGGAGGGGTCCATTCCGAAAAACAGCAAAATGGCATGCAGCCCATCCCACAGGTATTCCAGGCCAAAGTTTACATAACCCTTGGTACGTAGAACTGCAATCAGGGCATACGTGCGAATCAGGAGGTTGGTCCAGAACGGAAGAATGACCAGAAGCAATAGTATTGGCCGGATTCGTGAAGGGGCAAACGTGATTGCGATCGCAATTGGGAATGCAACCAGAAGACAGACCAGAGTAGTAATGCCGGCAAACCAGAATGACTTCAGGAATATCTGCAAATACAGGGGATCCATGGCCCGTACATAATTGGTCATGGTCCAGGTCAGGTCGATGTCGACCAGCCCTCGCTTCTCTCCGAAACTGAATAGCCAGATCAGCGATAGGGGAATTATGAAGAATACTGTCAGCCAGATGCCTGGCGGTATGCCGAGCACCCAGAACGTTTTCGATTTGCGATCCCGGTAGTTCAATGAATCCTGCAATCAACAATCACACGGGAGATAGAATCAGAACTCCCGTGTGACTGCAAGAATTGAAGTTACGCAGCTTGAATTCGGGTCAGGGCTTCATCGATCAGACGCTGATACTCTTCGCCTTTATACACCGACACTTCCAGTTTTTCGATGACCTCGGGCGGAGGAAAAATGGCTGGATTACCGGTATAGGATGAATCCATCAAGGCTTTCGCCGCCGAGTTTGGCGTGGCATATTGAATGTAGTCCGCAATCAAGGCTCCGGCCTCGGCATCCAGAATGTAGTTGATTAATTGATGGGCATTATTGGGGTGTGGGGCACCGGTCGGGATGCATAGCGAGTCTTCCCAGAGGAGGCCGCCTTCTTCCGGCACGGCATAGCCAATATCATCGTCCTCGTCCATCAACTGCAGAATATCTCCGTTCCATTCCATTGCCAGGTCGACATCGCCCGCCGCCAGCAAATCCTGGCCATTGTCCTCGGCAAAGGCCTTGATGTGCGGTTTTTGCCGAATTACCATTTCCTCAACCATCTTGACCTTGGCCGGGTCGCTTTCGTTAAGGGCTTCGCCCAGATATTTAAGGCCCATTTGAATGATGGTTCCACCATCAGCCAAAAGAGCGACCCGGCCGGAGTATTTGTCCGAGTCATACAGCCACTTCCAGCTGTCAGGCACGCCATCGACAGCTGATTTTCGATAGCCAATACCGATGGTTCCCCACATGTAGGGCATTGAATACTCCCGCCCCGGGTCATGTAGCGGATTCAGAAATGCCGGATCAATGTTTGCCATGTTGGGGATCATGCCGTGATCAAGTTTCTGTAGCATGCCGGCTTCAATCATCCGCTCGGTATAGTCATTGGTGGGTACGATCAGGTCATAACCGGGATTGCCACCCTTGAGTTTTGCAAACAGCTCATCGTTGTCTGCAAAAAGATCCAGTTTGACACTGATTCCGGTCAGGTTTTCGAAATCGTCCAGTGTGGTCTCGCCGATATAGGTATCCCAGTTATAGAAATTGACCGTGGGATCTTCCATGGCGAGCGCACTTTTCGGACGAATACTCAGACCGGCCGCGGCAGCTCCCATGCCTAGCAGGAACGATCTCCTGCGCATCATTGGTGGGTATTTAGTCATTGTTTTCCTCATTTACTCATAAAGGTTGTAGAGCAATAACTATATCATTTTTCTGGCTTGTTCGGAGTTGAAAATCAAGTGGTTTGCGTTAGCGGAAAGAACTTGCTGCATCAACCTGCATCATGGCATCCATATCGGCCAGAGATACTCCAGGACAACGGATAATCTCGCCAAGTCAGTTGTAGACAGGGGTTAGCCAGTGCATATATCGATCATGATCGCCAATCAAGACCCGTTTATAGAGGTCATCCAGTCTAGTGGTAATTTCCCCTCGCTTGCCATCGCCGACAACCCGGTGATCAATGCTACCGATTGATGCCATGCCAACTCCGGTGCCACAGAAAAAGGCTTCATCGGCAATATACAGTTCCGAACGGTCAATATCGCGTTGCTCAACCGGGACATTGAGTTCGGAACCGGCCAGTTCCAGAATTGACCGGCGTATGATGCCCTCCAGCAGATTCGAGGTTATCGGGGGAGTGATTAGCGTACCATTACGCACGATCATGAAATTGGCGGCACTGGCTTCCGATACATGTCCGTCCTGATTCAGGAGGATTGCCTCATCAAAGCCATTCAGCATTGCTTCACTCTTGGCCAGAGCACTGTTGACATAACTCCCGTTGACCTTGCCACGAGCCGGGATTGCAGTGTCATCAACACGTCTCCAGCTACTCACGCACATGCTGACCCCATCGGTTTTTCGCAGATAACCCCCCTCTGGATTGGCGAAAATGGCAAGCTTGTCCTTTGCGTCATGCAGCCAGACCCTGAACACTCCCTCGTCCTTGTAGACTATCGGGCGAATATAGACATCTTGCCTGAATTCTTCGCGTCTTATCAGCTCTGCGGTGATGGCTTCAAGCTGCTCTTCATCATGGGGCAAGTCACAGTACAGAAACCGTGCGCTATTCAACAGACGGCGAAAGTGGTCCCGTGCCCTGAAAATATACAACTGCTGTCTGTCCTCGTTCCAGTGGGCGCGCATTCCGGCAAAGCATCCGGTTCCATAATGCAGGGTGTGTGTGGTGATGCTGATCTTTGCCTCTTCTATCGGCACAAAATCGCCTTCAAAATATGCTAGTCTTGTCATGTTGCAATTCGTTTATGTCAATCGGTAACGGGGGTCATCATGAAAAAGAAAGTTGGACCTTGCCCAATTTTCCATAGTCGACCAGAATCCTGTCGCCAGCCACTGCACTATAGACGGGACAGGCTGCTCCCGTGGTAATCATGTCGCCTGCATGCAGTGTCTTGCCTTGAGACTGGAGGCAATTACCAAGCCAGGCCATGGCATTCAGAGGATTGCCAAGCACATTTGCACCTGTGCCAGTCTCCTCGAGCGTGTCGTTGACGAACAGATTCACCCCCTGTTTCGCCAGATCCATGGTTTTCCAGTCCCCAGCATCAGGTTCCCCCACAATACTGGCCGCATGTATCCCGTTATCCGAGATTAGAGCCTTGACACCGACTTTTGTGAAATCAGCGAAGCGGTGGTCTACCACTTCCACTGCTGGTATCAGTTTTCCGATGAAGGGCTTGATGGTTTCGGTACTGTATGGTGTTTCAGAACCTGGTAAATCGCTATCCATTACCATCATGAATTCGGCTTCCATAATGCGGTGAGTGAACCCGGATGCAGCAAGCCTGACGCCGGATGAATATGTCGAATCATCCATAATGCGTCCATAGAAAGGCTCCTCAGCCCCGAGCAATGCCATAATCGACTGGTTTGTACAACCGATCTTGTAGCCGATTGTCCGTGTATTCCTGTCAGCGATGATTTGAGCAACCAGTTGCTCCTGAATCTTGTAGGCGAGTTCAGTGGTGGCCGGATAACAGGCATCCGGCAGGTTGTCATGTGCGGTTTTTGTCAGACGCGATTCAAACAGCCATTTTGCCGCATCAGTTACAGAATCTTCCATTGCAATACTTTCGATCGGAATTAGTGAAATTGGAACAGGAGGGGATTGTAAACGAATTGTCATTGAACTCGTTGTCTGCCAGGCGGCACAAATGATTTTTGCGTGTTCGGAGTGATTGGCAAGGAATCCGGGTTACCTGATGGTCGGCCTGCCCTTTCTCCGGGGAATCCGGGTCAGTTTTTCATGAACAGTGCATTCCGCGGTGTCGGGAATGGCAAGTCTACGGAATACTGATGACTCCCGGATTGCCGGTTGCCACCTATGTGGCGTGTTCAATCTCCTCGGAAATGATCTCGGCAATTGTATTTGCATGATGTTCGGTCAATGCGAGTGGAATACGCATGTCGCAAGTGGTGGATAATGTCTTTGACGTATCGTCGAGTGAGTAAGGGTCCATATATCCCCAATGAAAATACTGGCTAGTGTATCCGATCGGATGCTTGCGCCCAAACCACTTGATGGGCACTTTGCGCCTGCCGCACCGATCGACAATGCGGTCAATTTTTTCGGGTGCCAGGTCAAGGTGAAACTGAATGGAACTTCCCACAAATTCTTCGCGTGGGTCTCGAGGGGGGACCATAATGCCGGGAATTTGATTCAACCTTGATTCCAGCCAGCGATAGCGCTCGTTCCATATTTCTGCACGTTCCGGGATTTGATCGAGCTGGCCACGAAGAAGACAGGCCGAGAGATTCGACATACGCATGCTGTAATTGGGGATCTGCCATTTCCATTTCTCAAATGTTTCCACGGGAGGGATGCTCCGATGCTGTTCATAGAACATGTATGATCCCGAGTAGAGAATTGCCATGGCTGCCATGTCTGCATCATCGGTCACCAGTATTCCTCCCTCTCCTGAATTGATGTGCTTATAGGTCTGGGTGCTGAAACAGCCAAGTTGTCCAAAGCGACCGGTGAACTGTCCATCCCATTTGGCTCCCATGGTATGTGCGCAATCTTCAATCAGTAACAGCCCCGACTGTTCACAGATTCGCATTACCTCCCACATGTTGGCGATGTGTCCTCGCATGTGTGTCAAGAGCAGTGCTCTGGCCTGGTTTTCGGATGCAAGCCGTTCAAGATTGTCCAGATTGATCAGAAAGTCGCCACGCGTCTCAACAGGTATCGGTTTCGCGCCCACGTGATTAATCGCGCCGGGAACCGGAGCAAGATTGAAGGCATTGATCAGCACGTTATCCCCCGGCCCAATATTCGCCACCTTGAGTGCCAGAAACAAGGCCGCTCCACCGGAATTAACGGCCACTGCATAACCTGAGTCGATGCAGGAAGCAAATTCTTCCTCCAGTAAAGCCACATACGGTTCAGACTCGGCAAATTCTCCATACCGATGTAGCCTGCCCGTTCGCATCAGTGCGACGGCTTCATCAATCGTCTTCTCCGGTATCGGACCAGGGTCGCTTAAATCGATATCCAGTACTACTTTCGTTCGGGTTGTTTTCATGTCTGAAGAGAGCTGTTGTTTTTGCAGTGAACCAGAGGTTTTTGTTCCGGACTGTTCTTGGAGAAATCGGGAAAGAATGTGTCGGATAGTATCCCAGAGCCTCGACATTCCCCCGGTGTAGTCATGGGTGCTACCCACTTGGGCCGGATTGACAGGATTGTATCCTGAACCCGCTACTCAACCATACATACTGTTTTCTTCGGGGTTGAGGCGGCTTTTAAAAGATCAGGATACGTTGATGGATTGCAATCGAACCGGGGCCTCTGCTAGCAGAGAATGATGTCGGTACGGACACCGGGCTGCGCCATGCACTCACGTATCGTCAGTTCTGGAATACATATGTGGGATAAATTCTGTGTCTTTGTCTGAAATGGTCTGGGAAACAACGGCCAGAGAAGATGAACATGGCGGTCTCCTGCAGCCATGCTGCCCGCTTCATGGTCTCTCCAGAAAGCCGACAGTTCTATTTGCTCTTGACAGGGTCGCAGGATCAATCCGTGCAGATCTCAAGGCCAGGGGAGTGCCCATCGGGGCTTATGACTTGCTAATCGCAGGATATGCGCTCGCTCGGTCATTGACGTTGATTACCGGCAACGTGAAGGAATTCCGTTGCGTGCCGGACCTGAGCTGTGAAGACTGATCGAATCGGAGTGGAAGATGATTGAATAACTGGAAGTTTCACAACCGGCGCACAAGCATGTATTGGTGATTAATTCGGGCATTATAGTGCTCATCCGCTTTCATGCCCATGGTGCCGCCCGGCTGTCAGAATTTGTTCGCGCTATTGCTGGCACAACCAGACTAAAGCACGGACTGAAAAACGGGAGCAATTTTCGTCGACCTGCCTTGAATTGATATCCTTCAAGGCTGACAGGAAATAAAATCAGGATGATAGAATATTCATTCTCATGCTCCTTCGAACGACTATGCTGTCAGTTCAATTATTTTTTAACCACCGCAAAAAACCGGAACTCCCATGAATTTTAAAATCAAGACAGACAATTTATTCAAGCTTAAATCCGAATGCATAGTCGTCGGAATCTACAGGAAATCCGAAAAGGAAAAGGGTGCTGAGTTGACAGCATCGGCTGCGAGAATGAATAAAGCGTCCTCGGAACAGATTCATCAAATCGTGGCTTGTGGAGATATTGATGGCAACATTGGTTCCAGCCTGCTGCTCTATGATATCCGTGGCATCTCGGCAAAACGCATCCTGATCGTTGGCCTGGGGGTTCAGAGAGAGGCAACTGCACAGGGCTTCCGCAAGGCGGTCATGGCAGCTGTTAAGGTTCTGGTAGATCGAAACCTGGCCTCTGCGGACATGGCAATCCTTGATGACGTGCGGGACGAGGACAGGGTCAATTATGCCCGGCAGATTGCCGAAGCCGTTCACCAGGCTACCTATCGATACTGGGAGACCAAGAGTGGTGACCGGCCTGCAATGCCTCTTGCCAAGATCGGGGTTGTGGTTGACCGCAAGTACAGGGATGTCACTCAAAAGGGCATTGATCAAGGGATGGCGGTTGCCAATGCCCTGAGTTATACCAAGACTCTTGCCAATTTACCGGGCAATATCTGTACCCCCACCTATCTTGCTGACCGTGCTCGAGAGTTGGCGAAGAGCCATGGCTTGAAAGTCTCTGTACTTGATGAGAAGGACATGGAAAAACTCAAAATGGGTTCATTGTTGTCGGTTTCTCGCGGGAGTGTCGAACCTGCGAAATTAATCGTCATGGAATACACGGGGACTGAAAAAGACAAAAACCCTGTTGTCCTGATTGGCAAGGGGCTGACTTTTGATGCCGGTGGGATATCGATCAAGCCGGCATCAGCCATGGATGAAATGAAGTACGACATGTGCGGTGGAGCCAGTGTGTTTGGTGCAATGATCGCGGCCAGTGAGATGGATTTGCCGCTTAATATCATCGGCATTGTCCCGAGTAGTGAAAACCTGCCAGACGGTGCTGCAAACAAGCCTGGCGATATTGTGACCAGCATGCTGGGCAAGACCATAGAAATTCTGAACACGGATGCAGAAGGCAGACTGATCCTGTGTGATGCGATGACTTATGCCCAGCGATACAAGCCTGAGGTTGTGGTTGATATCGCGACCTTGACCGGTGCATGCATTATTGCACTCGGCCATCATGCAAGCGGCTTGTTCAGTAATTCCGATGAGCTGGCAAACGAACTGCTGGTCGCTGGCGAGACCGTGGATGATCGCGCCTGGCGGCTGCCAGTGTGGGAAAGTTACACGAAGCAGCTCAAGAGCAATTTTGCGGATCTTGCCAATATCGGAGGGCGAAGTGCAGGTGCGGTAACTGCCGCATGCTTTCTCCAGGAGTTTGCGAAAGATTTTTCCTGGGCACATCTGGATGTTGCCGGAACAGCCTGGAGCTCGGGTTCACCGAAAGGAGCGACGGGTCGTCCGGTACCATTACTCGTGGAGTTCTTGATTCGTCGAAGCGAGGCGGGCCAGGAAAAAGGTCAGTCACAAGAAATCGGGTAGCTATTCGTGTCCCGTGTTGATTTTTACATTCTTGATCAGGGGAGTACGAAGGGCAAGCTGCAATTTGCGTGTCGGATCGTGCAGAAAATCCGTGACCTGAATCTCAGGGTGCTGGTCGGGACCGAAGATGTGGCAAGCAGTCAAACCATGGACCGGATGCTCTGGACATTCCGGCAGGACAGTTTTATTCCGCACGCCATCATTCCGGAAGGCGGGCTGTCCTGGGAGGACTATCCGGTGCAGATCAGTCATGTCCTTCATTGTCATGATCGTGCAAGTGTCCTGGTTAGCCTCAGGGGTCGGGCAGGCGAAGAAAACCTGAAGTATGAGCGGGTGGTTGAGCTGGTCAGTAATGACCGGGGAGACAGGGACAGTGGCCGGGCGCGGTACCGGTATTATCGTGATCAGGGTATTGAGCCGGTGACTCATGCCATCGGGAGAGGACAATAGGCAGGACAATCAGCACTTGTTAGTGGGCATCTCATCCCTGAATCCCTGCCGAAA
>JAJEAV010000014.1 GCA_022822625.1 Gammaproteobacteria bacterium
GCGCACCCGTCTCAAGGCCGGTGGCGTCCACGACAGCTGGCAGACCATCCGCGACACGCTGGGCACCCTGGTGCGTACCACAACCTCCTTCGAGCGCGAGGACCGGCGTACCCTGCACCTTCGCAAGACCGCCGAACCGGATGCCGAAATGATCGCACTCTACCGGGCCATGGACATTCCACTCCCGCCCCGAAAACTGCACAAGACGATCGTATAGATTCCTGACCCGCAGATCCCTCCGATCGGCCACAGGTCGACGGTCCTGTACACTTGTAGTGCCACACCGTTTTTTATTTCATTCAGAATCAATCTATTAAGACACTACATGTTAAACTTGGGCTAGAAAGAGTGATCTTGTTCAGGCTTCGCAGCATACCCCACCTCAATGCGACTACCAACGGGCCACCGCACACGGAAATCATGGCGGAGAGAGAGGGATTCGAACCCTCGATACGCGTTAACGTATACTCCCTTAGCAGGGGAGCGCCTTCAGCCGCTCGGCCACCTCTCCAGAGTGCTGGCGATAAGTATTGCCAGCATGTTTATCCAAACGCGGTCACTCACTGTCCCCTAGTCTGGACCATGACAAGATCATGAATTTTCACTTCTTCGAAAATCAGGTTTCATAATCCCCGTTTTCCACCTCAACATCATCACTCCCTGAATCTTCTTCAAAAACATCATCGTCATCCGATTCACTCTTAATGCGATGATATATCTCTTCCCGGTGAACTGGAACATCCTTTGGAGCATTAATTCCAATACGTACCTGGGTCCCTCTTACCCCGAGAACCGTTAATCTTATATCGTCTCCAATATGTACGGATTCTCCTGTGCGTCGAGTTAGGATCAACATGTTTTTACCCCCGATATATTCACTTGGGCCAATTGTTTATTGCTGGAACCGGGATATTCGTTCAACCGCTCACCTGCGAACCATTTCACCTGTAGCGTCCTGCATCCTGACTCTTTGCAACTTATATTTGTGATTATCACCCTTTTCTACCCCTTTCTTCAAGTCGAAATGCATTATGCAGTGTTCTTACTGCCAGTTCCCGATACTCCCGATCAATAGTGACTGATATTTTAATTTCGGATGTCGAAATAATCTGAATGTTGATTCCCTTCTCTGCCAAGGCCTTGAACATGGTAGTTGCTATACCAGCATGGGAGCGCATGCCCACTCCAATTACTGATATTTTTGCAAGATTTGAGTCCCCGACCACTGTTTCTGCATTAAGCTCCTTGACCACCGGAGCCAACAAATCCAGGACAGGCAGCAAATCTTCCTGATTGACCGTAAACGTCAGATCAGTCGTATCATCGGTGCTGACATTCTGAACGATCATGTCAACATTGATATGCGCATCAGAGACAGGTCCAAGAATACTGTAGGCAATACCAGGACGATCCGGCACCCCCCGGACCGTAACCTTGGCCTCACCATCAATCGAAGTAATCCCGGAAATTATTGGCTGTTCCATAATGTTTTCCTCTTTGGTGATCAGAGTCCCTTCGTCGGGTTCAAAAGATGACAGGACTCTTAAGGGCATTTCATATTTGCTGGCAAACTCGACGGCACGAATCTGCATGACCTTGGCCCCGGACCCCGACATCTCGAGCATTTCTTCGTAGGTAATTTTCGGAATTCGGGCCGCTTCTTCAACAACTCGTGGGTCTGCGGTATAAACCCCGTCAACATCGGTATAAATCCGGCATTCATCGGCATTCAAGGCAACCGCAAGAGCAACTGCCGTCGTATCAGACCCACCTCGCCCCAGTGTCGTTATTTCATTGGCAGGACTGATGCCCTGAAAACCGGCAACCACCGCAACCTTTCCGGTTTCCAGCACAGCATTGATCGCCTCCACGTCAATTTTGGTAATGCGTGCCCGCCCATGCACCGAATCAGTAACAATCGGAATCTGAAAACCCGTGAATGACTGAGCTGAAACTCCCAGGTCCTGCAGGGCAAAAGCCAACAGCGCTATCGTCACCTGCTCGCCCGTTGAAAGCAAGGTATCCATCTCCCGGGCAGAAGGGCGAGCAGTCATTGACTTAGCAAGCTCAACCAGCCGGTTGGTTTCACCACTCATGGCAGAAACTACCACGACGGGTTGGTGTCCCTGATTGACTTGCTCGGCAACATTCCTGGATACGGACTGGATGCGTTCGATTGAACCGACCGAGGTCCCGCCATATTTTTCAACGATGACTGACAATGTAAATCCTGATTCTGTTTCGGGTCTGTTAAAGAGTCCGGGAAAGATTGTCCTGAACCCAGGACTGAATGCCATTTAGAGCATCTTCAAGCTTGTCGGTATCTGGACCGCCACCTTGTGCCATGTCCGGTCGCCCCCCACCCTTTCCACCGACTTTCGATGCAATGTGCGAAATCAACGCGGATGCAGAGATTTCCTCAGTCAGGTTCTTGCTTGCACCTGCTATAAATGTGACCTTGCCTTCCGTTATGCCGCCAACAACGGCAATACCCCTGCCTAACCGATTCCTCCATTGGTCAACGGTCATGCGCATGGACTTGATGTCCGAATCGTCCATCCTTATGACTACCAGCCTTGTATCACCAATTTCATGTACGGTCTGGCCAGATCCGCCAGCAGCCAACTGGGCTTGCAATTCCTGAATCTGCTTTTGTTGACGGCGATTTAGGTCATGCATTGACTGGACGCGCTCAACAAGCTTGTCCTGACTACTGTTCAACATGCCTGCTATGGACTGGATCAAGGTTGACTGCTGTTTGCCATGAACCACAGCTGCATCACCCGTCAAGGCTTCAATTCTCCGAATGCCTGCGGCAATTGCAGACTCCGACACAACCTTGAAATACCCGATATCACCAGTTCGCTTGACATGAGTTCCACCGCAGAGTTCAAAGGAAAATTTCCCCATCCTGATGGTCCTGACCTGATCGTCGTATTTTTCACCGAACAAGGCCTCTGCCCCCGACTCCCTTGCCTTGTCCAAATCCATGATTTGAATCGACACATCATGATTGGATCGAATATTTTCATTGACCAATGATTCAATTTCACTCAACTGCTCGGAACCGATCGATTCATAGTGTGAAAAATCAAAACGCAATCGGGCAGGCTCAACTAACGATCCCTTTTGTTCCACATGCTCACCCAACACGGATTTCAGGGCGGCATGCAGCAAGTGAGTTGCAGAATGGTTATTGGCACAGGAGCGACGATCAAGATCCGTGACCTTCGCCCTACCCTGTTGGCTCAGTGAAATGGAGCCAGATTTCAATTGCCCAAAATGTCCGACCGTTTTATTTCCAAGATAACGGGTATCCCGCACCTCAAACCTTCCACTATCAGTAGTAATTTCCCCGGAATCTCCGACCTGTCCTCCACTTTCTGCATAAAAGGGAGTACGGTCCAGAATCAGTATTCCAGACTGGTTCTCCGAGATTTGTCCGGATGGTTTTTCTTCGACAAGGATTTCCGTGATTTGCACTCCTTCTTCATCAAGGACTTCATACCCAACAAATATGGTGGGGTCTTTCGATTGAATCTGGATGGACTCTCCTTGAACGAAGCGGCTGGCTTCTCTTGCCCGAGTTCGCTGTAGCTCCATTTGTTCATGAAAGGCTTCCATGTCAACATCAATGCCGCATTCCCGAACTACATCAGCGGTCAGGTCAATTGGAAAGCCATAAGTATCGTAAAGCCGAAAGGCAACTTCCCCAGAAATGGTTTTCCCCGGGTTTCCCTCTATCACCCCATCCAGAATACCAAGCCCCTGCTCCAGCGTCTCATTGAACTTCTCGTTTTCCTGTCGAAGTACATTTTCAACATGTTTCCGGGAAGTTTCAAGATTCGGTACGGCACCATCCATGTAGTTTATCAATGGAGATACCAGAAGATGCATGAACGGCTCCCTGCATCCGGCTTGATATCCATGTCGAACTGCACGCCGGATAATCCTGCGCAGGACATACCCCCGCCCCTCATTGGAGGGCAGTACACCATCCGCAACCAGACATGCTGTCGAGCGAATATGATCTGCAATCACCCGTAAGGACTGATTGTCCAGATTGTCAATATCCACTACCTTGGCGGTCTCCCGGATCAGGTTGTCGAACAGGTCAATCTCATAATTACTGTGCACGTGCTGCAAAACAGCCGCTATTCGCTCAAGCCCCATCCCGGTATCTACCGAAGGTGCAGGAAGAGGTTCAAGCGTTCCATCGGCATGACGATTGAACTGCATGAAGACCAGATTCCAGATTTCGATGAATCGATCTCCATCTTCTTCGGGTGTTCCGGGTGGTCCGCCAGGGATTTCAGGGCCATGGTCATAGAATATTTCCGAACAGGGTCCGCAAGGACCGGTATCGCCCATTTGCCAGAAATTGTCCTTGGCTCCGATGCGGGTAATTCGATCTGCCGGAAGTCCGATTTGATCCTCCCAGATTGATGCAGCTTCATCGTCTTCTTCAAAAACGGTAACCGATAGTCTTTCATCCGGTATGGCAAAGTCGACGGTCAATAATTCCCAGGCGAGCCGAATGGCCTCATCCTTGAAATAATCTCCGAAACTGAAATTTCCGAGCATCTCAAAAAATGTATGGTGCCGGGCGGTATACCCCACATTCTCGAGGTCGTTGTGTTTTCCGCCCGCACGCACGCAACGCTGGGCTGTGACTGCACGGTTATAGGGACGTTTTTCAAGACCCAGGAATACATCCTTGAACTGAACCATGCCTGCATTCGTGAATAGCAGGGTCGGATCATTGCCAGGAACCAAAGGACTGCTCGGCACAATTTCATGACCGTTACGGGCAAAGAAGTCCAGAAAGAGCTGTCTGATTTGCGTGGTCTTCATTTCTGCTAAAGACAGTTATGCGAATATTGAGAGAGCTCGGCCTGACTAAATCCTCGCTGTTGCAGAAAACGTAACTGCTTGACCAATGCAGGATACTCCCTGGGCAATGCCTCGCCAAACCTCTTTTTGCGAACCTGCTCGGCAAGAGCTCCCCATTTACTCGAATATGGTTTCATTGCCATCTCAATCAACTCTTCATTTATTTGGTGTTTATCAAGCTCATAACGCACCAAGACCGGCCCTTTTCCTGCAGCATAACGCGAACTGCACAGGGATTCCGCAAAACGCTGGTCTGATTGAGCACCCTGACTGACCAACTGACGCATCACTTCATCACAAACTTCCCGGGATGCCTGCTTCATAAACCGCTGGAGAAGTTCATGATGGCTGTATTCGCGCTTGACAAGTAGCCGGTAGGCTTTTGCAATTAATGCGTTTACAGTCTTTTCAGACACAATTGACTATGTACTACTGGATTGTCCGGGGCCATTGAATCGATCAAAAAGATATTCACACAATCTGGACATGTTTCTTCCGGTTCAGTCTCTTTCAGGGTCGGGAACCGAAGATTGTTCAACACCCTTGTTTTTTCTGATGGCCTCCTCGATTTCTGATGCAATTTCAGGATTTTCACGCAGAAATTCCCGAACATTGTCCCGTCCCTGTCCGATGCGGTCGGATCCATAGCTGTACCATGCCCCTGACTTCTCGACAATGCCTTCTGCAACACCGATATCGATCAGTTCCCCTTCACGCGATATGCCGACCGAATAAAGAATGTCAAACTGGGCTTCCTTGAACGGCGGGGCCACCTTGTTCTTGACGACCTTGACCCGAGTATGGTTGCCATAGACATCATCGCCTTTCTTGATCGTACCGATTCTCCGAATGTCCAGTCGGACTGAAGAATAAAACTTCAAGGCATTTCCACCAGTGGTAGTTTCCGGATTCCCGAACATTACACCGATCTTCATGCGCATCTGGTTGATGAATACCACCATCGTATTCGAGCGTTTCATAATGCCGGTCAGCTTCCGTAAGGCCTGGGACATCAGTCTGGCCTGAAGCCCCATATGACTGTCTCCCATATCGCCTTCGATTTCTGCTTTTGGTGTCAATGCGGCAACGGAGTCGATGACGATCACATCTACCGCACCTGAGCGGACCAGCATGTCGGCGATTTCAAGGGCTTGTTCACCTGTATCCGGCTGGGAGACCAGTAACTCGTCAACATTCACTCCAACCTTTTCGGCATATATCGGATCCAGGGCATGTTCGGCATCGATAAATGCGGCAGTACCGCCCGCCTTTTGAGCCTGGGCAATCAGAGAGAGGGTTAACGTGGTTTTGCCAGAAGCTTCAGGACCAAAAATTTCAATAACGCGTCCTCTTGGCAATCCACCAATCCCCAATGCGATATCAAGACCGATTGAACCGGTAGAATATCGTTGAATATCCTCGCCAACCTCGGAATCTCCGAGCCTCATTAGCGACCCTTTGCCAAACTGACGGTCGATTTGACCTATCGCATTTTCTAATGCTTTTTGTTTATCTGCATCCATTATCATTCTCTGAAAAACTCGTGTAATCCAACCTTGTCCAACCAATCAAAAATAATGAGTTCAGAATTGCGGTTGGTGCATTTGAAATAACGGTTCGATTTTATACTATCCACGTATTGAAACGGGAAATATAGGAGACATTATCCGCTTATAAATCAGTCGGGCGAATCAAGTGTAGCAGTCTTGAATTTTCGACATTCGTGGTCTCGATAACTGCCACGGTTGCAGTGGTCATCAGCTTTCCTGACTGATTCGACCGAGCTTCAGGGCAGTAGTGCATGAGAAGCTGGTCCATAGTCGGATTATGCCCAACTACCATGAGCGTATCATTTTCTGTCCAGTTCGATTCAATGATGTCCAGAACTCCCCTTGTAGAAGCCATATATAGTTGGTGTGAGTAAGCGATCTCGGGATGATGCCGCTCCCAGCTAGGGACTCCCATAACCAGTTCCAGAGTTTCACGTGTTCTTTTTGCATCGGAACAGAAAACTCGGTCCGGCATATATCCGGAACCTGCGATCCACGTACCGATGCGTGGGGCATCTTTTCTACCCCGTTCATTCAAGGGACGTCCATGATCGTTTAATGCTCCACTATACCAGTCGGATTTGGCGTGGCGTAATAGAAGAAGTAGTTGACTCATTTTTAAATGGAATCCAGATTTGAATGTTCTTGAATTGACCCTGGAGATGCTGGTCACATCAGACAATGAAATACATCCAAATATTGAGAAATATTATCCAATTCCAGCCGGTTCTCAGGGTTGGTTGATGGGTAGATACCGAGGCGTTAACATACTTTTTTATTTTATGTCATGCTACAGGCAATAGGGGCTAAAATCACAAGTATCAAAATATCCTATCCCTTCCAGCCTCGATGTGAAAATGGGTTGCAACTTCGAGCAATACGAACCGACAGACGCAGAACGCCATAAACAACAAATGGGAAAACAGTTTCTGGGTGCTGTCCGACATCATCGGGAAAACCGGAAGGAACAACCCATGAAACAAATAAGTAACAACTTTAAGTACAGCCTCCATTTATAATAGTATCCAGATTACACCTTCCACTTCTGAAAGCGAAATCGATACCCGATTTTCTGAGTGAAGACAATTGCACGTCAGTTGCAAAGAAGCAAGAAAAATCCAGATGTAGAGTTCCCCATTTTGTTGGATAATATATCCATGAATACCCGCAAAAAACAAATATCGAGATACGCCTTCGTATTTCTACTCGTCAACGCGTTGATAATACCTGCTCCCCATGCACAGCAAACCCTGGTGACGGTTGACCCCGTCATGCGGCAGAACTACATCAACACCATCCCAATCCTGGGAAGACTGGTTACCGTTCAGGCCGGAACAGTAGCTGCTCAAATTTCAGGAGCAGTGAAAAAAATTCACATACGTGTCGGCGATAGAGTCAAACAGCGACAAACCGTAGTCACCATCAGTGATCGTTCCACGCGTCTTCGCAAACAACTACTGGAAGTGCAACGCAAGGAGGTAGAAGCCAGAATTGCTGTAGTTGAGGCACAACTTGAACTGGCGAAACAGGAAGTCAATCGACTTAGTGTTTTGACATCTTCCGCAGCAGTTAGTCAATCGCAAATCGATGATGCGATCCAACAGCAGAATATCGCTGCCGCTCGTGTTCTGGAGGCAAAAGCTGCCTTGAACAGCGCAGATGCGCAGATCAGTCTGATCGATTTGGAGTTGGACTATACCCGTGTAATTGCCCCCTATGATGGAACCGTTATTGAAAAATTCACGGAAATAGGAAGCTATCTTCAACAAGGGCAGCCGGTAATCCGACTAGTTGCCGATGGCGATCTTGAACTCGAAGCAGATGTTCCGGTTGATCACCTTGAAGGCCTGGCTATTGGAAGAATGGCGCAAATTACCTTCGATGATGGTAGTCAGCATCAAGCGAGTGTTCGGGCAATTGTGCCTGAAGAGAATCCGAGAACTCGAACCAGAAGAGTTCGTTTCTCCCTGGATTTAACGGACAATGCACCAGCTCTGGCAGTCGATCAGGGGGTCACAGTATTGATCCCTGCAGGAGCCGAACGCGAAATCAGTTCTGTTCACAAGGATGCCGTGATTCACGGAGGACAGGGTAGTATCGTTTATGTTGTAGAAGAAGGGTTTGCCAAGTTGAGACCCGTTCAACTTGGGTCCTCGGTTGGAAACAGGCTGGAAGTGCTACAGGGATTGGCTGAAGGCGACCTCGTCGTGATACGCGGTAACGAACGCCTTCGACCCAATCAGCCCGTTTCGCTGGCAGAGAATCCTTCCTGATACCCCGGCGTCGTCCCGTGCAACTCATCCAAGGATCAATCAAGCGACCCATTGCGGTAATCGCCGCTGTCATGCTGGTCGTGCTGTTTGGTCTGGTCGCACTGACTACTATACCCATACAACTGGCACCCGATGTAAACCAGCCGGTAATTACTGTCACAACGAACTGGTTTGGAGCAGCCCCGGCCGAAGTCGAGCGCGAAATACTCATCCCGCAGCAGGATGAACTGGCCGCAATTGAAGGTCTTACCGATATGACCGGTAATGCCAATTCCGGCCGTGCACGGATTACCCTTGAATTCAAGACCGGAACAAATATGGATCGGGCCCTATTGCTGGTCTCGAATCGACTGGATAGGGTTTCCGAATATCCGGAAGAAGCGGACCAGCCAACGCTGGATGCTGCCGGCAGCGAAGACAATGCCATCGCATGGCTAATCTTCACTAGGCAACCCGGAAACAACCGGCCGATACACGAGTATGGTGATTACATTCGTGACAATGTCAAGGAGAGGCTTGAACGCATACCCGGTGTTGGACGAATCGATTTCTATGGAGAAAGCGAGCGGCAAATTCACGTAATCATCGAACCTGCTACTCTGGCAAGTTATGGTCTGACCATTGCAGATATTCGCCGCTCCCTGCAACTGTCCAATATTTCACTCGGTGCCGGAGATATCAATGAAGGCAAACGACGCTATGTGGTTCGCACCGAGGGAGAACTGAAATCTCTCGACGCTGTTCGCCGGGTGCTAATCAGCAAGGCCGGAGATGATGTGAATGTGCGAACCGCTCTGGGAGATATTTCCACGGTTCAGTTCGGATATCAGGATCCTTCCGCCACTATCCGCCAGCTTGGCCGTGCCGCACTTGCCATGAGTGCAAGCCGTCAAACCGGATCAAACGTGATTGAAACAATGGCCGGTATCCGGGAGGCCGTTGAAGAATTGAACCAAACAGTCATACCGCAGGCAGGACTCGAATTAAATCAGGTCTATGACGAGACGATATATATCAATTCAGCAATCGATCTTGTGAAACAGAATATCTGGGTAGGAGGAGCTCTTGCGGTACTGATCCTCCTGATCTTCCTACGATCACTACGCGCAACCATTATTATTTCTTTGGCGATTCCGGTTTCCGTGATTGGCGCATTCGTTGCAATGGCCGCAATGGGGCGTTCATTGAATGTCATTTCCCTGGCAGGAATCGCATTTGCAGTCGGCATGGTGGTAGATGCAGCAATTGTAGTCCTTGAAAATATCTACCGTCATAAGGAAGATGGATACAGTAACGATGAATCTGCCTATCGTGGTGCAAATCAGGTCTGGGGTGCAGTGCTCGTTTCTGTCCTGACCACCGTTATGGTCTTCATTCCAATTCTGGTCATGGAACTGGAAGCAGGCCAACTGTTTCGGGATATCGCCGTCGCCATTTCCGTTTCCGTGGTTCTCTCGCTTATCGTGTCGATTACCGTTATCCCTGCCCTGTCAAGCAAACTGCTGTCAAACAAGGTCAACGAAGACGGAAAACCAAAACGCATGCGACTGTTCCTTGTCGATTCTCTGGCCGGTTTATTTTCGGTGGCGGTCATGGGTTTCACAAGACTTGTCGTCAAAAGCAGGATTGTTGCCTTGTTGATTGCAATCAGCATTACAACGGGGGCCGTGTATTTCAGTTATCAGTTCCTGCCAAAACTGGAATATCTTCCGGAAGGCAATCGCAATCTGCTGTTCGGTATTGTCATACCTCCACCTGGGTATAACCTGGATACGATGACTGAAATTGCCAACGGAATTGAACAGGAAATCAGCCATCTATGGGCCCCCACTGGTGTACAGCCAGCTAATACGGATACAAAGAAGCTTTCTGCATGGAGACAATTCACATCACTCTTCGGTCAGATGTGGGGGGATTTGACCGATGACAGTAATACGGAACAAGCACCTGCCGGGGTAGACCCGCCGTTAATCGAGCGATTCTTTTTTGTGGCCACGCAATCACGGACCTTCATTGGCGCGATAGCTGAAGACCCATCACGAGTCGCCGAACTGAAACCCATCTTGAGTGCTCCGGTATTTCGAGAACCCGGTACATTTGGATTCATTAGCCAACCCTCGATTTTCGGGCGAGGAATTGGTGGAGGACGCAAGATTGACCTCGATATCTCCGGTAACGAGCTTGATACTGTACTGGAAGTTGCAAATCGCGCCTTTTTCAAAATCATTCCCTTATTTCCACGGGATCAAGGACACGAGTGGAGACCTGTACCTGGACTGGAACTCGGTGCTCCTGAAGTCAGGGTCATTCCCGACCGTATTCGATTAAACGAAAGTGGAATCAGTGCCCAGGACCTGGCCTTGACCGTCGATACATTCAATGACGGTTTACGGGTGACCCAGTCAACAGTAGACGGGAAGATGACAGACATACTGGTAAAAGGAGGAGTCAGTGGTGTCGACAATACTCAAGGGATCGGCAATCTACCGATTTTGACTTCCACGGGACGCGTCATACCGGTCAGTTCTGTCGCAGATGTCATCCTTACCGCAGGACCTACGCAAATCCGGCATCGTGAACGCCTGCGTACGGTGACTCTTGAAGTACGTCCTAATGCAAAGCTGCCACTGGAAACTGCGATTGACATAATTCGTGCAGAAGTAATTGATGCCTTGGAAACCGAAGGCCTGCCACCGGGTGTCCGTCTTCGAATCTCGGGCACTGCCGACAAGCTTGATCAGACTCGTGCTGCGATGGCGATCAATCTGGCACTTGCCCTGGTCATCGTATTCCTGGTGATGGCGGTATTGTTTGAAAGTTTCGTCTATCCGCTGATTATCATGATTTCCGTACCAATAGCAGCTGCCGGTGGTGTTGCTGGCCTGGCGTTACTCAACTTCTATACCTATCAGGCACTGGACATGTTGACGATGCTCGGGTTTGTGATTCTGGTCGGTATCGTGGTCAATAATGCCATTCTTCTGGTACATCAGACCCTGCATCTGACCCGTGTAGAGGGCATGACGCCCGAACAGGCAATTCCACAGGCTACACAAAACCGTATCCGACCGATCTTTATGTCTACATTGACTTCAGTATTCGGGATGCTTCCACTGGTGTTTTTTCCTGGTGCCGGATCCGAACTCTACCGCGGTCTGGGATCGGTTGTGGTTGGCGGTCTTTCATTGTCGGCCATTATCACCCTGTTGCTCGTACCGCCCATGATGTCGCTGTTGATCGCTCCACTGGAATCTCGACGTACTCGTCGTCTTGTCTCAACAAGGCTGGCCGAGGCCTGATATCCCTGCCTTACTGGTCATCGAAAACGACCCGATATCTTCCTTTTTTCGATGATGCCTGCGAAGCCAGGTAGAAAAAGGTCGAGAAGGTCGAAAATACTGCTGCCATCAAGAAGGCGAATGCCAGATCAATTTCGCCAACCAACCCGGCAACCAATGCTCCCAGGGCTCCGACACCATCGAGCACCGAAAACACGACCCCCAGTGTCGTTGATTCCGATTTTTCCGATAACTCCACAGCGGCAGCAAGAATAATGGGCCTGACTGCCGTCAGCAATGAAACTGCACAGATCAGCGCAATCATGAACGGAATAAACGTTTCGAACCAGGCCGCACAGGCCGAGAATACGGTTGAGAACAACAGGGTGATGATGATTGGCTGAGACCGTCCAACCATATCGGACAACTTGCCAATAAAGGGTTGAAACATGGTTCCGATGACCAGCATCGAAGCGAATGCGACAGACGAGTTAAAAACACTCATTTCATAACGCTGCTGGAGTGTCAGTGGAGTCATCGACAATATCGCGAACAGGGACATGTTGTAGAGCACCATCATTCCAGCCATCATCAATCCACGGCGTGTGAACCATACCTGTAAGACCCGTGTGAGTTTTTCCCTTCGAATCGACTGTCGAGACGCGGATGTTATCCGTGGTCCCATGACAATGAACAACACTCCCATCAGGAATGCAGGCATCGTGATGATCTGTAGGGAGCTTTGCCAATCGAAATAAGTCAGTAGCACGCCAATCGAGACCGGTGCAAGAATCTCAGCCCCGACGCTGCCCCCCATTGCATGGATGCCCAATACCTGGGCTCGTTGCCTGGGCATGGTTTTTACCAGCACTCCGGTTGCGACCGGGTGCCAGAAGGCATCCCCCATGACACCAATGGCCAGAAACAGGGTTATCATCCAGAATCCAGGCACCAGAGTAGACAGGAAATAACCGATTGCAACCCACCAGAATGAAATCAGCATGAGCATACCGCTGTTGGGAGTACGGTCTGCAATTATTCCAGCCGGCACATACGTGAATCCTGCTGCAATACCATTGATGGCTATGATCAACCCAACTTCAGAAGGTCCAAGGCCCATGCTGGCCGCAATTGCCGGTGCAACGAGCCAGATCGTGCCAGCTACCCAGTCATTCACTAGATGGCCTGTTGCAAGTGTGCCTAGCAGAAACCGGTTGTTTTTCGCTGTCCCGGATTCTTCGGGACCAACCAACCCCGGCTGGGAATTGGTATCAGACATCTGTGAAGTGTTGTCGGTTAATACAAGGCAAGTTTGGGGGAATTCAGTTTCAAGGTTGCGGTGACTCAGGCGCGAGGACGAAAATTCCGAGGATCCCAAACCGGGTCAGCCAATACTGTTGCCTTTCTTGAATCACCAATCAACAGCACTTCAAATTCACAACCGGGCTGGCTGTATTGTGAGTCAACATAGGCAAAGCCCAGACTTCTCCCCGTTGCATGTCCATACCCTCCCGAAGTCGTAACACCTATCGTCTGTCCATCAAGCAGTACCGCTTCCCCACCGACTACATCGTTATCCGCATCTTCAACCTGAAAATACACCAGTGATGTCGACATTCCCTTCTCTTCAATATCCAAAGTACTTTGCTTGCCTTGGAAATCATCCTTGCAACGGCGAAAGAAGCGCATCAATCCTGCTTCAACCATCGATATTTCATTGGTCATTTCGGTTCCCCATCCCTTATAGGCTTTCTCCATTCTCAGAGAATTCAGGGCATAACCGCCAAAATCAGCAATGCCATAGTCCTTGCCGGCAACACAGATTGCTTCGTACACATCCACAAGATCGGCCTTCCGGCAGTGCAGTTCCCAACCTAGGTCACCGGTATAGCTGACTCGCAAGGCCCTGACATCCTTGCCCTGAATATCAATGACCTTGCCCGACAGCCACGGAAAATCGGAATTGCACAGACTCTCAGCGGTCACGGTGGAGAGTACTTTACGAGATTGCGGGCCGGCAAGCAGCAGGGCACCCCATTCGTCAGTAATATTTTTGATGTGAACCTCTTCCTGATCGCCAATTCCCTGAGTCAATATCGACAGGTCACGCTCTTCGCTAGTGGCCCCTGAGAGTACATAATAGAAATCATCATCCAGACGGGTTATCGTTGATTCTCCATTCAACCGTCCATTTTCAGCAAGGTAATGTGTCAGCACGATGCCTGAAACCCTGGGCATCCTGTTGGCGCTGATTCGATTCAACATCGCTTCGGCATCCCTACCGGTAACTTCATATTTGGCAAACGTGGATAATTCCATGACTCCAACACGTTCACGAACCGCCGTACATTCCTTTGAGACTACACTGAAGGTATTGTTGTGCCGAAAACCGATTTCCTCTTCTCGTCCATCCAGCGAGAACCATTTGGCTCTCTCCCACCCGTTGATTTCCATGAATACAGCACCCTTCTGCTCCAGCCTGTCATACAAGGGTGTCGTCCGGAATTTCCTCCCGGCAGGCCGCTCTTCACCGGGGAGGTGAAGTTTGTACATGTGTTCATAGTCTTCGTGGCATTTTTCCTTGGTGTACTGTCCGGGGGCAAATTCACTGAATCGTCGGGGGTCGATGCCGGACATGTTGATTTCAGCATCGCCATAGACCATCCATTGAGCAAGATACTTCCCACAACCTGCGCCCGAGGCGATGCCAATGGATGCACCATTGCAATGCCAGAAATTACGCAGTCCGGCGGCAGGGCCAATGAAGGGATTGCTATCCGGTGTATGGGGAATTGCTCCGCAGACCACGCGCTTGATCCCGAGTTCCTCCCACATCGGTACACGCTCCATGACTCTTTCAATGAAAGGCATGATATTGTCCATCTCCGGATCAAACAATTCATTTTCCGATTGCCATTCCGGCCAGCCTCCGCGATGGGTCCAGCATTCTTCTGAATTTCTGGTTTCATAAATTCCGATCAATGCAGATTTCTGCTCCTGACGATAATAGGATGATGGGTACGGGTCTCGAATTACCGGCATTTCGTGATCGGCATCCAGAAACTCCTGGACACTCTCGGTGACGATATAGGTATGCTTCATGTTGATCATTGGCAGGTCGGTGCCCGCCATTTTTGAGACCTCGCGTGCATAACAACCTGCAGCATTGACCACATGTTCCGAAATCACCGATCCTTTTTCCGTCAGGATTTCCCATTCGCCTGATGGCCTAAGATGAATATCCAGAACTCGATTTCGGGTGGATATCTGCACCCCCTGCATGCGGGCCCCTTTCGCCATGGCATTGCAAACGCCTGCCGGATCAACATGTCCATCAGCATATGTCCAGGCGCCGGCGAGCACCCCTTCAATATTGACATAAGGTACCAGTGACCTGATTTTTTCCGGATCAATAATTTCACAGTCGTATCCGATCAGCTTGCCAACGCCTGCGACCCGGTGGAACCACTCTACTTCCGCCGGATGATGGGCAAACCGAATGCCCCCGCATCCATGCCAGCTGACATATTGGCCCGTCAACTCCTCCAGTCTGGGGTACAAATTGACCCCATAGTCATGAATTTTCGCCATGTTGTAGTCGGCAATGAAGTTGGGGCATTGTCCTGCAGCGTGCCAGGTCGATCCTGAGGTTAATTCTCCTTTTTCGATTAACAGGCAATCTGTCCATCCTTCCAGAGCCAGATGATAAGCAAGTCCGGCTCCCATGACGCCACCGCCGATAATCACCACTTTTGCCTGAGGTGGGAAATTCTGATCGCTCATTGATTCGCTCCGTATAACATCATGATTTTTTAGTCTCTTGGCCGCATTTGCTTTCTTGGCAGCAGGATTTCGAAATCTTCTCGCAATCGGTCATCCAGTTCCTCGGAGACATGTTGGGGAAAATGTGTATCCAATATCTCCTGAACTCTCGCCCTGGCTGGTTCATTGACATTTTTTGAACCCAATTCCATCCATTCGGCAGGCGTCAAGCGATTCCCTACCTCCGGATAGACATAATCGGATTGCATACGAGAGAGAGTTGCTTCATGACCAAGAAAATGCTCTGGGCCGTTCAGGCAGACATCGGCGATCGTCTCCAGTGCCAGATTGTCATTATCGATTTCGATTCCCCGAACACTGCGATTGATTGCGCCCAGCATGTCATTGTCAATCATGGCGCTTTCAAATCCAAACCCGAGCAGACTGGCCTGCATGCCTGCTGATTCATAGACCAAATTAGTCCCGCTATGCCCAGCCAGAGTGACCGTGTATGCTTTTTCAGCCCCGGACTGGGCATCTGGGGCCTTGGCATCTGCCATTCCAGCTGCAATACCGGTTGGCAAACCCAGATAGCGACCGACTTGACCACAGGCAGCCATCAATACAGCCTGCTCACCACTTCCACCACTCATTGCACCTGTTCGCAAGTCAGAAACAAATGGCCAGGGTCCAAAAATTGCCGGATGTCCTTCTACAATCAGATTCACCACGGTAAGGGCCGCAAGACATTCTGCACACTCCTGTACGACTGCACCGGCAAGTGATGCCGGACTGGTTGCGCCAGCCTGGCCTGCTGCCAATAGCAAAATCGGCATTCCACCTCGCACACAGACCTCCATGACGCGACAGGCGTCTTCGGCAAACCGCAGGGGCGGAACAACAAAACAGCATGATAGGCTGGCAAATGGACGTTCCCGCCATGCTTTTTCTCCCCCTGCTATGGCATGCAGTAATTTGAGGCCATCGGCAGCATGGCCAGGATCGACATAGCTCACGCCACAATGCTTGGTCGTACCCATTACCGAGGCGTAGGTAGTATTCAGATCCATGGCATAGGGGTCTTCGATATCGCGTGCAACCATACAGCGCTGGAAGAAATGAATGTGCTCGAGTTTATCCACTAGGCGCGCTGCATCATACAGATCTTGCAACGTGGATTCTCGATAGGTAGTCTGATCAGGGTACTTTTCGTGGGTTTTCCATGGATCGACGACATGCACGGCTGCCCCTGCTGTCCCAAAATACACCTTTTCGTCCTGAAGCAGCATGTCATGCTTCGGCTTCTGCCCATACAGGGTTATATTCCTTGCACATACCTCAAGTGCCCACTCGATTAGTTCGCGCGGGAAGGTCAATCGCCCATCCTGGGTTATTTTTCCACCAGCCTTGGTCACGAGTTCAATGGTGCTGGGTATAGCTCTGGCGAATCCGACATTCTCCAGCAAGTCCAGCATCGCATCATGGATGCGCTTCAGTTGATCATCGTTCAGCGGTTTGTAACACCCCCCGGTCTGCCCCGGATGTACTGGTTTGACATCTTCAGCAAGGGGGGCGGCTCGCAAGGCATGACGGGCTACCCGTCCTCCGGCTCTTCGACTCATCAGGCAAACTTCCGCGGTGGATTAAAAATGAGCAATGGCTGTCTCAATCGTGCGCCTCTTTTCAAGACACTAGGTACGATATTTTGATTCGTAATGAACGAGTGCGTTCAATCCAAAAAGCATTGCAGAGTATAACTGAACACATGATTAACAAGCCCAATTCCAATTCAAAAATTACCTTGCAATTACAGGTCTGGCAGACGGATAATGACCAGTATTCAATGTACTTCACTAATTCTGTAATTTTATCAGCAAAACTCTAGGTATTCTGCTGTATCAGAGGAGTCCAAATCAATCTACAACACTCATCTAAAGAGGCTTTGTAATGTCCAGTCGAGTTTTCCCATATCTAGCCAGTCTGATTCTTGCGATTGCAATGATTCCGGCGGTTCATGCAGCCAAGGATGAGGTCTATACCAAACGATTTGGCAACACCGCGGTCAGCGGTTACGATGTTGTGGCGTACTTCACGGCTGGCGAACCAACCAAGGGCAGCAAGAAGTTCCAGCTTGAACACAAAGGAGCGGAGTGGCGTTTCTCAAGTCAGGAGAATCTGGATACGTTCAAGGAAAACCCGGAAGCGTATGAACCCCAGTATGGCGGATATTGTGCATGGGCTGTTGCCAATGGCGATACAGCCTCCTCTGACCCCCAACAATGGAATATTACTGATGGCAAGCTTTATCTCAATTACAATGCCAAAATCCAGAAAAAATGGCTAAAGGACAAGCCAGGATTTATTGAAAAAGCCGACAGGAACTGGCCTGGCGTATTAAACTAGCCGACTTGTAGCTTGACGACCTGAAGTTGATTCGGGTCGGTCGGATTTGCCTCTTAATCCTCCCTCTTGTCTTCAAGGCAACCGGTTATGGTTCAGACACTTATCCGGCGAGCAACAGGAAAAGACGCCGCCCAGATTGCCCGGTTCAATATAAATATTGCACAGGAGACTGAAAATCTTGCCCTCAAACAGGAAATCGTTGAATCAGGCGTTATCAAGCTCCTAGAAAACCCGGAACTCGGTTTTTACCTGGTTGCCGAATCTGACAGCCAGATTGTTGGTTCGCTCATGATTACCACTGAATGGAGTGACTGGCGGTGTGGGCAATTCTGGTGGATTCAGAGTGTCTATGTCTTATCGGATTTTCGAAGGGCCGGACTCTATGGTCGCCTTTATTCAAGAGTCAAGGAGCTTGCAGAATCGGATGAAAATGTTTGTGGTTTCAGGCTGTATGTCGAAAAGGACAACATCGTTGCCCAGGAGGCCTATCGGAAATACGGAATGCACCAAACTGCCTATCATGTATTTGAAGAAACAAGGCCGGACCTGCCCTTCACCTCATGAACAAGTTGACATTTTGATTCAATCCTTGAACTTGCTCACGACGGTTGCTCTTGGCTGCTTATCCGAATCAATATCAACGAACAACTCCTGGCCCGGAGACGAGAATTCTTTCTCGACTGTCGCAAACGCAATATTGCCACCAAACCGGATTGAATAAGCCATACTGGTCAGCAAACCACAAAAAACTCCTGCTTCATCCTTCAATCTCCATGCCTCGCGTGGGAGTGTCAGTGGTTCTCCCAGAATGAGTAGATGAACCACTTTGTACTTAATTCCGTTTTCGCGGACTTTCCCCAAAGCCTCGGACGACATGCATTCTGCCTCCTTATTCTCTGAAAGGAACCGGCCCAGTCCGCATTCATAGGGATTCTCATCGAGTGTCATGTCATTTCCGTAGGACAACAGCCCTCTCTCAATTCGATCAATCGAGTTTGGACAACCGGCACGGATGCTGTATTTTTGGCCAGCACCCCATATACAGTCCCACAAACCCTCCCCCATTGCGTATTCTTCCAGATAGATTTCAAACCCGCCTTGACCACTCCAACCAGACCGAGCGATATAGAAAGAAGTGCCAGCCAGATGTCGACGGACAAACCGAAAAAACGGCAGTTTTCGAATCTCATCGCCAAGCAGGTCAGCCATCAGGTCATCTGACCTGGGACCCTGGATTGCGAGTGGGTTGACACCGGGGTCTCGTATCAATGTGCTATATCCCATTCCATACGCAATACCCTTTACCCAAAGCAGTACATTTGAGTCAGCAATCGATAGCCAGAAACGTTCCCTGTCCAGGCGTAACAGAATGGGGTCATTGACAATCCCTCCGTTCTCGTCAACCAGGGGGATATACATGCATTGCCCTATTTCACATTTCGAAATATCTCTTGGTGTAATCAATTCAATCAGTTTCAGGGCATCATTACCATCAATTTCAACCTGTCGTTCACATGACACATCCCAAATCTGTACATGTTTACATAGATGTTCATAATCTTCTCGAGGAGAACGAAATACTGTCATCAAGGGAGTGTTGTTGTAGATAGTCATGGATTTGGGCGCTTGCCCCATAACTCTCTCTTCATATGGAGTTTCCCGGATACGTCTCGAGAAAGTGAATGCTGGGAATGAATGAGCCAGGAATTCCATTGTGTGGTTTTTGGATTGTGCAGGAACGGTGTATTATGGCGATAAGGAGGCAACTATGGAATACGACCAGCCGATCTTGTCGGAAAAACAGGTTCGTGTTTCTTCAATGTAGATATTTACAACTTTCCGGTCGATCTCATTATTTATGGGGAAGTTAGCAGGAAATCTGCAATCAATAATTGCTGCAACGGAAATTTCCTCACCAGAAAACTGCCTAACTGAAAACTTCTAACTGCCGAGACCATGGCATTCAGAAAAAAGCGGCAACTCGAAATGAATGAGGAATGATTCCGAAATGGACGGCACAATATTCCGAAATAGACGACAAATAAAACAGGAGTGTTGAAAAAGGAGTTATACATGGTAGATACTTCGGCTTGAATCGCACTTATTCCTCCAAGTATCCAACATGGCCTTGAATGCATCCCAAGTCGAGTTCTACCATAAAAACGGATACCTGATACTTGAAAACATTATTGACGCCGATACACTGGGCAAGATCAGAATGAAAATTGACGAATTCATGCAGTTTTCATGTTTGTTCAAATCCAGCAATTCAATGTTTGATCTTGGCTACTCACATTCAATGGATTCACCATGCCTCCGGCGATTGAAGGATCTTCATACCCAGGATCGGTTGTTCTTCGATCTGTCGCGTTCGAATAGCATCATAGACCCCGTTGCTCAACTACTCGGCGGTATAGTAAGGTTTGATCATTCCAAATTGGATTTCAAGCCACCGGGTAGAGATGCTGCCATACAGTGGCATCAGGATTAGGGGGTTTGTCCTCATACCGACGATGACATGCTGGCGGTTGGTGTCATGATTGAAGATTGCACACACGAGAATGGACTAATGATGGTCATCCCGAAATCAGACCGGGGGCCGGTTTTCAATCATCACGAGAACGGAATGTTTGCCGGTGGAATATGTACCAAGGCGCTGGGAGGACTGGTAGATATGGCTGTTGACTGTATAGCCCTGGCTGGTTACATATCCATTCACCATGTGCGAACACTACATGCATCAAAAAACAATCTAACCGATTCTATCCGGCCTCTTCTACTCTTCAGCCATATGGCTGTTGATGCCTTTCCCGTATTTGAACGCCATGATATTGAAGAATTCAATTCGAGAATTATCCGTGCTCGGCAACCATGTTCGGTCGCATGGAAGTCCTGCCCTTTCGGATTTCGCAGCCGCGTACTGAAGGAACTGATTCAATCCATGATGACCAGCAGGATTCATCCAGCCACATGAGCTGAAAATCAGCAGACTAGCTTAAGTTTCAGAGGCAAATGGCATCATACTCATTATAGTATCAACATCCCTATCACCAATAAAGTCCATGAAGAGCTATTACGACGAATTACCTAGAATCGAGGGACTGAATTTTGTGCAATTAACCCCGATCTCGTTTTTGCAGAGGGCATCCGAGGTCTATCCCGACCAGCAATCAATCGTCTACGGAAGTCGGTCCTATACCTGGAGTGAAACCGCCAAACGTTGCCTGAGTCTTGCCGCAGGACTCCGAAAGCTCGGAATTTCCTCCGGGAGCACTGTTGCCATGATGGCTGCCAATACACCAGAACTTGCAGAAGCCCATTTCGGCATTCCAATGTCAAGGGGAGTCCTGAATTCCATCAATACACGTCTCGATCCTGATACGATATCCTATATTCTTGAACATAGCGATGCAGAGTTTCTTATTACGGATACCCAGTTCTCTGATGTCATGGCTACAGCACTTTCAAAGCTGAAGACCAAGCCTAGAGTGATCGATATCGTTGATCAGGAGTTACAGGGAGAATCTGGAGAACGTCTTGGGTCAATGACATATGAAGAGTTATTGGCATCGGCAGAGATAACGGTGGACTGGGGGTACCCGGAATCCGAGTGGGAGGCTCTTACTCTCAATTACACCTCTGGGACTAGTGGACGCCCGAAAGGTGTGGTCTATCATCATCGTGGTTCATACCTGATGTCTATGGGGACAGTTGCCGCCTGGAATATCCAGAAAAACCCTCGTTACCTATATACAGTTCCGATGTTCCATTGTAATGGATGGGGACATGTCTGGACCATGGCGCTGATGGGAGGCACCTTGATATGCAACAGGGTCGTGAATGCTGAAAATATTTTTGAAGCGATTCGAACACACCAGATTACGCATTTTGGTGCTGCACCGATTGTTCTTGCGATGCTGGCCAACTCACCCAGAGAACTTCATCATGTTCCCGATTATACGGTTGAGGTCATGACTGCCGGCGCACCGCCACCGAGCAGGATTCTGGAGCAAATGCAAAAACTTGGATTCAATGTTACCCATGTCTACGGTCTGACCGAAACATTTGGGCATGTGGTTTTTTGTGACTGGAAAAGTGAGTGGTCAAGTCTTGATATCGACAAACAGGCCGAAATCAAGGCCAGACAGGGCGTGCGGTTTCCCATGATGGATTCGGTACGCGTGATCAATATTGAAACAGGCCAGGATGTTCTTCAGGATGGAAAGTCGATCGGAGAAGTGGTGCTCTCCGGTAATCAAGTGATGAAGGGCTATTACAAGAATCCTGAAGCGACTGCCGAGGCATTCAAGGGGGGTTATTTCCATAGCGGAGATCTTGCCGTGGTCTACCCGGATGGCTATCTGGAAATCAAGGATCGACTGAAAGATATCATCATCTCTGGTGGCGAGAACATCTCATCAATAGAAGTGGAGTCAGTGCTCTACAAACATCCAAAAATAGCCGCAGCGGCAGTGATTGCCAAACCCGACGAAAAATGGGGGGAAACCCCCTGCGCCTTTGTAGAGCTTAAAACCAGTGAAGAATGTACCGAAGACGAAATTATTGAGTTCTGTCGAGAGCATCTAGCCGGTTTCAAGCGTCCGCGACAGGTAGTTTTTGGTGAATTGCCGAAAACCTCAACCGGAAAGATACAAAAATTTGAACTCAGGCAAAGAATTCGAAAACAAGCGAAATAGCCATACGGACGCTTATTCCCGGAGATTTCCTATTACGTCTCGTACCATGAATCAGCACATGATGATAGAACATGAAGCATGTTGCCGATCAATGACCTCCAGCTAATTAAATTGACGGTTCGCTCGTTCAAACCTACTTGCCAAGCGTTGCATGCCACCCTTGGCCCCGATTTTTGCGGACAGTCTTTGAACTTTTTGAAATTCTCTTAACAACTTGTTGACATCTTGTGTTTTTGTACCTGAACCTGCAGCAATACGCTTGATTCGTTGTGCACGAATGATGGCTGGGAAATCCCGTTCCTGCCGGGTCATGGAATTGATTATTGCAACCTTTTGAGGAATATTCATATTTTTGGCATGATCAAGCGCTTTCTGGCGAATCTGGTCCACAAAAGGCATTTTCTCGATCATGGTTCCTAAGCCGCCCAGTTTTTCGGCTTCCAGCATTTGCTGGCGATAATCGTCCATATTAAAGCTTATGCCGGTTCGAATCTTCCTGGCAAGCTTTTCTGCTGCCTTCTTATCAACTTTTCGTTCGACTTCCTCGATCAGGCTTAGAACATCACCCATGCCAAGAATACGGGAGGCCACTCGGTCCGGGTAAAACGGTTCAAGTGCATCCATGGCCTCACCAGTTCCCATAAACTTGATCGATTTTCCGGAGACATGACGTATGGAAAGTGCCGCACCGCCTCGTGCATCGCCATCCGTCTTGGTCAGTATGACACCAGTCAGAGACAATGACTCGTTGAATGAACGAGCACTATTGACTGCATCCTGCCCAGTCATGCTGTCTACCACGAACAATGTTTCGACAGGATTAATGGCAGCATGTAGCTGCTGAACTTCCTGCATCATTTCGGCATCGACATGAAGACGTCCTGCAGTGTCTACGATGACAACATCCAGTTGCTTTTTTCGGGCATGGTCTACTGCACCTCGAGCGATATCTACTGGATTCTGGGAGGGGGAACTGGGGAAAAATTCAAGAGACAGGTCATTTGCAAGTACGGAAAGCTGCTCAATGGCAGCAGGTCGACGAACATCAGTACTTACCAACAATACGGATTTTTTCTCTCGCTGGTTTAGGAACCCTCCCAACTTGCCAGCCGTAGTTGTCTTACCAGCACCCTGTAAGCCAGCCAGAAAAATCACTGCAGGTGGACGTGCCGATAAATTGAGGCTGTCGTTACTGTCTCCCATCAGGTGCACAAGCTCTTCATGCACCAGTTTGATTACTGCCTCTCCAGGATTTAGACTGCCAACTACTTCCGTACCTACAGCCCGTTCGCGTATCGATCCGATAAAACTCTGGACCGCTTCAAGTGATACATCAGCTTCCAGCAGGGCAACTCTGACTTCACGTAATGCATCAGAGATATTTGATTCAGTCAGATGCCCCTTTCCAGTTAGGGTTTTGACGGCCTTGCGGAGCTTCTCTCCCAGTTGATTAAACATGCAATTAACTCTTTTGATTGATGGAACAATCCTGAAAAACCTGTTGAATTATATCCAATTTGAGTTGCTTGAAATTAATTGTGGTTATGAACTTTTACTAGAACCCTTCTCTTTGCCAATGGTATGATTGACATGGTAAAGAGAACTGAGAACTTTTTCACTATTTGACATAGCACAGCAACACCATTATTTCCTGCATCCTAATGATGATTTTCCCGTTTCTCTGTATAGGTTTATACGCCATATGCCTGATTTTACTCTGGCGCAATGTCAGGGTTCTGGAACAGCAACTCCCACCCTACAGAATCTATCTGGTTGCTGCCATGGCAGTCGCAATGCATGCGATAGCGCTATTTGATGTCATGCATGTACGTGGAGATGTCATTATTTCGATTGGCACTGCTATTTCAATAGCCGGTTGGATATCTGCTGTTCTCTATCTTCTATTGTCCTTCAAACTAAAATTCATGGAGCTGGGGCTGGTCGTCTATCCACTCTCCATTGTTGCTGTGCTGGCAGGATTCATCCAACCCGATAACGCGGTTCCTGTCTCACAGTTTTCGGATTCCGTACGACTTCATATGTTGGTCGCCATTCCAACCTATGCAGTATTATTCATGGCATTTGCCCAGGCATGCCTGCTTCGGGCGCAAGATCGAAACATGCGCAAGGGGACTGGCGGATTTATTTCGAATTTGCCACCTATACAATCCATGGAATCCTACCTGTTTGTTTTGATTATTTGCGGATTCGTCCTGATGACGTTTAATCTGGCCCTGGGAGTTTTGACTTATCAAAACCAATCCGGCAAGATCCTGCTATTCAACCATCATGTGGTTTTTTCAGTTGCGGCCTGGATTATTTTTGCCATGACCATAGCTGGCAGATATGCAATAGGGTGGCGAGGAGAACTCGCTGCAAAGTGGACGATGCTTGCCTTTTCCCTTTTGTTTATTGCCTACTTTGGCACCCGGTTTGTAAACGAACTGGTATTGTCCTGAACAAAACGATCAATCTCCTGGGGCGATTCGTATTTGCAAATTAACCTGATTTCCCTCGTTCAGCCGGTTTGCCCTGTACCACATTATCTCTGATGTATGTCGCAGATAACTCCAGTGGACTCCCGCTTCTACCTAGCCCATAGCGAATAAATGCATCAATGGCCGAAGCTGCATCCGGGTAGACTATGGACTCCAGAAATTGGGCTCTGTCTCCCAGAATCATCTGGAAAACGGGATGATATGGCTGCCAGCCATCTCCCACCACGGTAAACTTCCGCTGGTTCACGGTTTGAATATCATCTGGATTGCAAACGTAAGGAGAAAGCACGACACTTAAGTCATCACCGATGTCATAAAGCCCCGTATATATCTGTTTCATCCTGGCATCCATGATCGGCAGTATCATGCCCTTCTTGCCCGAGGCAGTCGCCAGGATTGATAACGAATCAATCCCGCATAAAGGGATTCCAAGACCATAAGCAATACCCTGTGCCACTCCAATTCCGGTTCGCACCCCAGTGAAGGAACCCGGCCCTGTATTCACGATCACCATGTGAAGGTCATTGAGCGTCAGGTCTTGCCCAGCAAGCACATTTTGAATCAAACCTATCAGTTCCGATGAGTGTTTCATCGATTCCCGTGATATCCTTGATATTTCACCTTCTGCGTAGACCGCTACACTACAATTCCTGGTAGCGGTATCCATGGCTAGAATATTGATTTCGCTCATGCGATCGACTTGAAGAACGATTTGATTTCCCGGATATTCCTGACTATCGGCATTGGTGGCAGACTGTCCAGAAATTGCCTTCCATAGGGCTTGTTCAGTATTCGGGAATCACAAATCACCAGAACCCCCTGATCTTTTTCAGAACGAATCAGTCGCCCTGCTCCCTGTTTGAGGGTGACGACTGCCTCGGGTATCTGGATTTGCATGAATGCGTTTTCTCCATTCTCATTGCAATATCGAATTCGGCTTTTCATCACGGGGTCCTCAGGGGATCCAAATGGCAGTTTATCAATAATGACGCAGCTTAATGCGTCTCCCTTGATATCGACTCCTTGCCAGAATGTAGAAGTGCCAAACAGCATGGCATGTCTATTTTCTACAAAGTTGTCAAGCAGAATTTGCTTGGACATGTCTCCCTGCCGGTAAAGGGGCCAGTCAACCTCTGCCTGAACACGATCATACACGCGGTTCAACATGGCGAAACTGGTAAACAGGCAAAATGCTCGTCCTCGGCTTGCTGTACCAATTTCAATGATCAATCGCTTGATGGCTTCGGGAAAATCCGGGTCATTAGGAACCGGAATATCTTCATCAATCAATAACCGGGAATTGGCTGCATAGTCATATGGACTCTCCCAAAATCCGGTATTCGTGTCCTGTTCTGATAATCCGATTTTCCTCATGAAAGGCGCAAAATCCCGTTCGACTGATAAGGTTGCTGACGTAAAAATCCTGCTTTTGCCGGGAGCGTTCATGTGCTCCCGCAGGTGCTGCCCCACATCCAATGGAGTCGAATTCAGATTAAATCCGCTGCTACGAGCTGAAAACCAACATGCAGAGTTCTGATCGTTATCATCACACCAGGTCCAGAGATTATCCGACATCCAGGCAGCCCTGTCCCGACAACGAGACAATCCAGTACCGACAAGGGCAGCAGTTTCAAGTTCCTGAAGAACATTTTCAAATGCCAACTTGAGATTGGTGGTTGTCTCTTCCCATTGCTGGTTTCTGATCTCGCTATACAGCCTTGGCCCTTGGTAGTTCCTGTTGGAAAGCAAAATCAAGTTATTTACGGCCAGTTCAAGCTCCATGAACCCGGACCTGAAGTCGATACTGCTATTTTCTTCCAGTTCAGCACTTTGAATGTCCTCAATTAGATGACTGACCTGCGTGCTTGAGAAAGTAAAACCCAAAAAGTTGGAGGCAATATCTGGCAGACTGTGTGCCTCATCGAAAATCACTACATCATGCTCTGGCAATAGCCCGCCGAATCCACTCTCCTTGACCGACAAGTCAGAAAAATACACGTGGTGGTTAACAACAACCAGTTCACTTTCTACAGCCTTTTTTCGAGCTGCATTTACATGACACTTGCCGAAGTCAGGACAATGCCCACCCAGACAGTTTTCACTGGTGGAAGTAACTACTCTCCAGACCGGTGAATTCTCAGATACATCATCCATCTCGGATATGTCACCAGTCTGGGTAGTGTTCGCCCATTCGTTAATTTTTGACAGGGGACGCTGCATGCGAACATCTACCAGATCTGTCTGCTGCTGGGCCTGTTTCAGTCTGTAGCGACACAGGTAGTTGGCGCGTCCCTTGAGCATGCAGGATTCGACCTCCGTACCCAGTACACGTAACAGGTTTGGAAGGTCACGAAAATAAATCTGCTCTTGTAGGGCACGTGTTGCAGTAGAGATTACGGTGCACTTTTCAGAGAGGATGGCCGGCACTAGATAGGCATAAGTCTTTCCGGTTCCAGTTCCTGATTCGCAAACAAGATTACCGGAAAACTGAATTGCATCAAATACCGCCTCAGCCATTTCCCGTTGCGACATGCGAGGCGTGAACCCCGGCAAGCTACTGTGCAGAAGCCCGTTCTGCTGGAATATCTGGTCAATCATCATGACCGTAAAAACCGGGAAGATTGGTCGATTTCAGAATTTGAAACTACCTTACGAAGGAAAATCAGTCAAGATACGATTTCATCGAAAAACGACTTGATCCGCTCGGACCAGGAACGGCTTTTCGGACTATGTTTTTCTCCTCCTTTCGCAAGGCTCTCTTCAAAATCCCTGAGCAGCTGTTTCTGTTTGTCATTGAGGTTAACCGGCGTCTCCACTACAACCTTGCAGTGCAGGTCTCCCTGTGCTCCATTTCGAACATTTCGTACCCCCTTGCCTCGTAGCCGGAATATCTTTTCCGACTGGCTTTCAGCCGGAATCTTTAAATTTGCACGTCCCTCCAAAGTTGGAATCTGTATTTCACCACCCAGTGTCAGAGTTGCAAATCCAACCGGCACCTCACAATACAGGTCATCCCCATCCCGTTCAAAAATGCTGTGTCGAGACAGACGAATTTGTACATACAAATCTCCGGGACGACTTCCCGGACGACCGATATCACCCTCACCGTTTAATCGGATATTATCACCATTATTCACGCCTGCCGGGATTTTGACTGACAGGGTTTTTTCCTTGCGGACTATGCCCACACCATTGCATGCAGGACAAGGGTCTTTTATGACAGTACCCTTTCCGTGGCAGTCGGGACAGGTTGTCTGAACAGAGAAAAAGCCTTGTTGCATGCGAATTTGTCCATGACCATCACATCTTTCGCATTTTACAGGCTGTGTTCCAGACCTGGCTCCTGAACCACTGCATTCCGTGCATACCGAGTTTTTGGGTACTCGAATCGTTTTTTCGACACCTGAAACTGCTTCTTCAAGAGTGAGAGTGATCTGATATTGAAGGTCGGCACCACGGGCTTGACGGGAACTGCCTCCAGTTGTTCCGCCGAAGATATCGCCGAAGATATCGCCGAAGATATCGCCAAAGCCACTCGCAGGCCCACCACCCGCTTCTTGTGATATGCCTGCATGACCAAATTGATCATAAAGAGAGCGTTTTTGCTCGTTGCTGAGGATATTGTAGGCTTCCTGGATCTCCTTGAATCGACTTTCGGCTTCCTTGCTGTTTTGATTGCGATCAGGGTGGTACTTCATCGCCAAACGACGATATGCCTGCTTTATTTCCTTGTCGCCGGCATTACGATCTACCTCAAGGGTTTCATAATAATCTCGTTTGGACATTGATGTTCGACCTGAGACATCAAGGCGGAGACACTCCCCGCCTTGACAATTACTTCGGGTTTAGACTGAACACAACACTACGAGTTCTTCTTGCTGTCGTCGTCGACCTCTTCGAACTCGGCATCGACAACGTCGTCAGAACCTGACTTTTCGGAATCATCCGTCGATTCACTGCCCTGCTGTGCAGCCTGAGCAAGCAATGTTACTGAAACCTCGGTTACAGTTTCAATTCTGGACTTGATATCCTCGATATTTTCACCTTTTATCGATTCATCCAGCGCAGATAGAGCATCTTCGACCCTGGTTTTTTCATCCGCATCGATTTTGTCTCCAACTTCATCGAGCTGCTTGCGAGTTGCATGGGCAATCGCCTCGGCCTGATTACGGGTGTCGGCCAGTTCTCTTGCCTTCTTGTCTTCTTCGGCATGCTCTTCAGCATCTTGAACCATTCTTTCTATTTCATCATCAGACAGGCCTGAACTCGACTTGATCACGATCTGGTTTTCCTTGCCGGTAGCCTTGTCTTTCGCGGAAACATTCAAGATGCCGTTCGCATCAATATCAAAAGACACATCAATTTGCGGAACGCCACGCGGGGCTGGCCTGATCTCAGTCAGATCAAAACGGCCCAGTGTCTTGTTTCCGCTGGCCATTTCCCGTTCGCCTTGCAGAACATGTACGGTCACCGCCGATTGATTGTCTTCTGCAGTCGAGAAAACCTGACTCGCATTGGTGGGTATCGTGGTGTTCTTTTCGACCAGCTTGGTCATCACGCCCCCCAGTGTTTCAATACCTAGCGACAGCGGGGTAACGTCCAGCAGCAGAACATCCTTGACATCGCCACCCAGTACACCCCCCTGAATGGCAGCACCTACGGCAACGGCTTCATCCGGGTTCACATCGCGCCGGGGCTCCTTTCCAAAGAAGTTTTCGACAACTTCGTGGACTTTCGGCATACGCGTCTGTCCCCCAACAAGAATGACATCATTGATATCGGAGGGTTTGAGGCCAGCATCCTTCAAGGCGGTTCGGCATGGCTCAAGAGTTTGCTTGATCAGGTCATCAACCAGATTTTCGAGTTTGGCACGAGTCAACTTCATGTTGAGATGCTTGGGACCACTTGAATCTGCCGTTATGTAAGGCAGATTGATTTCAGTCTGGCTGCTGGATGACAGCTCGATCTTGGCCTTTTCAGCGCCTTCCTTAAGGCGTTGCATGGCCAGAGGGTCGCCACGCAGGTCCATGCCCTGATCTTTCTTGAACTCATCTGCCAGATAGTCAATCAGGCGGCGATCAAAATCCTCACCGCCCAGAAATGTATCACCATTGGTAGACAGCACTTCGAATTGATGTTCACCTTCAATCTCGGCAATTTCAATCACGGAGACGTCGAAGGTTCCGCCGCCAAGGTCGTACACGATAATCTTGCGATCACCCTTGGACTTGTCCATGCCATAAGCCAAGGCAGCCGCAGTCGGCTCATTGATGATTCGCTTGACTTCCAGACCTGCTATTTTGCCGGCGTCCTTGGTTGCCTGGCGTTGTGAATCATTGAAGTAGGCCGGTACGGTGATGACCGCTTCCGTGACTTTTTCACCAAAGTAGTCTTCCGCGGTTTGCTTCATTTTCTGAAGTATGCGAGCCGAAATTTCCGGTGGAGCCATGCTCTTGCCGCCCGCCTCAACCCATGCATCACCATTCTTGGCCTTGGTGATCTTGTAGGGCATCAGGTCGATATCCCGCTGTACGACATTCTCATCGAACTTTCTTCCAATCAAGCGTTTCACGGCAAAAATCGTATTGTCGGGATTGGTCACAGCCTGCCGCTTGGCAGATTGACCAACCAACACCTCACCGTCTTTTGCGAACGCGACAATTGACGGGGTAGTTCGGTCACCCTCGCTATTTTCAATGACTTTGGGGGATGATCCTTCCATGACTGCAACGCAGGAATTGGTTGTACCCAAGTCGATGCCTATGATTTTGGACATATTGAAAACCTCAAGTATTCAGCAATATTGATAGAAAAATTCTGGTTCAGGATATAGGGTCAGATTCAAAAATAGCAAGCCGATCAATTGGCAATGACCACCATGGCGGGACGTAGCAGACGATCTTTGAGAATAAAGCCCTTTTGCATCACGGATACGATTTCTCCTGACTTGACATCCTTACTGTCAACCATTGATATCGCCTGATGATATTCCGGATTGAATGGAATGCCCTGGTCTGCTTCAACCGATGAAATGTTGAACTTATCGAATACTGACTCTAGTTGTTTCAGCGTGAGTGCCAACCCTTCCTGCATTTTCCCTACCGCCTCGCTTGCGGAATCATCGATTTCTACTTTCACAGCCTGGTCCAGGCTATCGGCGACACTCAATAACTCCCTGGCGAAGCCTTCGATTGCGTATTTGCGTGCTGAAGTAATTTCGTTTTGACTTCTCCGCTGGATATTCTCTACATCTGCCTTGGCACGCAGATAGCCGTCTTTCAGTTTGCCTGCTTCGACACGCGTCTTTGTCAATTCCACAAGAATTTGATCCGGACTCATCATTTGTATCTCCTGTCTGACGAGAGATTCTTCACTTTCCGGGTCAGAGCCTTCGGCAGACTCGCCTTGATCAGCTTCCGTATCCTGTTGTTCAGCCGGATCATCGCCCTGCTCTTTCGCATTCAGGTCGGATGACGGAGTCTGTTGTTCATCTGAAACAGGAATCTCGGTTTGCTCGTCCTGATTTTCAGGATGTTCGTTCTTGTCGGTTGAATCGCTCATAGTCAGATCAAGCCCATGGTTTTAGGAAACGCCACGGATATGGGGGTTTTCGCTAAAAGGTCAAGACCGGAAACCGAATGATTTCGAGATGCCGGGCGGGTATTTCGGGTATCTAGATGATTCCGGCCAGCCCAGGCCAATCAGATCGAAAAACTTGAGCCGCAACCGCAGGTTGCAGAAGCATTTGGGTTATTGATCAAAAAACGACTGCCCATGATGTCATCCTTGAAATCAATTTCTGCACCGGAGAGGTATTGCAGGCTCAACATGTCAACTACGACCTTGACACCCCGATATTCCATCAGCAGGTCGTCTTCCTCGGTTGCTTCGTCAAACTGGAAGCCATACTGAAAGCCAGAACAGCCCCCCCCCTCGATATAGACCCTCAAGTGAACATCAGGACTATTTCGAGTCTTGAGAAGTTGATTGATGCGCTGGATAGCATCGGGAGATATTGTCAAATCTGGTTGCATGGGTAAGTGAAAATAAGTACAGAAAGCCGTGAATCAGTTTGCAATTATAGTATGTTCATCATTGAAAAAATCAAGGTTTCCTGTTTTTCTCTTCTTCCTCGGTCTTCGGTGCCCGGTGGGTGGGAAGCGCCACGGGCATTTGGGTCAAGTTTCCCGATGTATCGTTAGGTTCTCGTAATGTTTACCATTCGAAGCGAGTTTCGGTGTTTATGCTATGCCTGGTGTTTCCGTCATTCTTCCCGTCCTGCACGGAGCGAAAGGCCGATGCCAGTCCTGACGGGATTCATCCGAACGCGATTTTGTGTCCGTCAGGGACATCCAGATGTCAATTATGCGGGGTGGCGGTGAAGCGTCCGCCGAAGCACCCAGACTGTATTCGCGTATACCCCGATTCCTATTTAAGGATTAGGGAATTTGTGGCAACTTTCCACGGTCGGGTGGAGTAGAATATTCATGGGCCCTGTTATTTTGGGGTGGTTGAAAAGCGTTCACTCGACAGGTGAAGTTCAAAAAACGGGGACGTCCACCAATAATACTCTAATTTAACAGGCTTTTTAATTTTTCATTGATTCTTGTTTTAAGGTTAGGGGTTATATATTTCAATAATATCCGCTGAATCTATAATAAACCATTGGCTACCCAATCATCATTGCGGGAGTCTTTCGCAAGTAGCATTTTCCGACCGACTCACAGAGCAAAAGTCTGCCTTGCCCTCCTGAAGGTGCTGGCCAATGGTGCAATAAGGGAATTGGCATGACTACCGACAGACTCCCAATTAATTTAGACCATCTGCTACAGCAGAGGACGATTGAGAGTGAGCGTGTCGAATACAAGGCTGGCTGGAATCCGGAGAGTGTGGTGCATACCCTTTGCGCATTTGCAAACGATTTCTACAATCTGGGCGGCGGTTATGTGGTGCTGGGTGTAGAGGAGCAAGACGGCCGTGCCGTATTGCCACCCAAAGGGCTAAATCCGAACACTGTCGACAAAATCCAAAAGGAATTGCTGAACTTGGGCAACTCTGCGATTCGGCCTCCCTATCATCCGCTGACATCGACATGTGAAATCGAATCGAAGACGGTTCTCGTCCTGTATGTCCCGGGAGGTCAAACCCGACCCTACAAGGCGAAGGCCAGTCTTTCACGACACAATCAGGAATGGCATTACTACATCCGCAAACACAACAGCACTGTCCGAGCGAAGGGTCAAGATGAACTCGAATTAATTAGGTTGACTGCTACGGTTCCGTTTGACGACCGCTATCATCAAGCCGCATCTTTGCAAGATCTTTCCATTCGATTGATCGTACATTACCTAGAAACTGTGGGAAGCGAACTTGCCTTGGAAGCCTCTGATCTTCCAATTGAAGTGCTGGGCCAGCGCATAAATATTGCTGGCGGTCCCTCGGAAACCCTGCTTCCAAAAAATGTCGGCTTGTTGTTTTTCAACGAAAAGCCTCATGAATTCTTTCCGGCGACACAGATTGACGTGATTTGGTTTCCAAACGGTCCTGGAGAAGATTATTTTGAAGAAAAGGAGTTCAAGGGTCCGATATCAATGATATTGCGCGATGCAATTTCCTATATCGAACGAAACTATCTCAAGGAATCCGTCATCAAGCATCCAAATAAACCCGAAGCCGAGCGATTCTGGAACTTTCCAATAGGTGCAATTGAAGAAGCACTGGTCAATGCCGTCTATCACCGTTCGTATGAAGAGCGCGAACCGATCGAGGTACGCATCACACCCGAGGAGTTGGTGGTCTTGAGCTTTCCGGGTGCTGATCACTCGATTCAAATGGAGGACTTGCAGCAGGGACAGGCAATCAATCGTCGCTACCGGAACCGACGTATCGGCGAATTCCTGAAGGAATTGGACCTTGCGGAAGGCCGGTCGACCGGAGTTCCGAAGATTTTGCGCTCGATGCAACAGAATGGTTCACCGATTCCGGTTTTCGAAAGCGACGACGATCGGACTTTTTTCTTGGTTCGTCTTCCAGCACATGAGAAGATATTACCAGCGACAGTCAAACAAGGTTCAACACAAGGTAGCTTGCTGATAGAAAAAGAAGAATTGCTGCATACCGACCAAGTGACCGACCAAGTGACCGACCAAGTTGAGCAACTGGTGATTGCGCTCACCAGAGAGATGAGTCGGACAGAATTACAAATGGCGCTGCAACTGAGACACCGCCGCCACTTCACCATCGCCTATCTAAAGCCCGCCCTCAAGGCCAAGCTGGTTGAAATGACCCTCCCCGACAAGCCGAACAGCCAAAACCAGCGCTATCGCCGAACCGCTCAAGGCGAGGCGCTCGCTGAACAAATCAAACGGAAGAACGCCCCCACATGAACACCACTCCCATCGTTTCCAAAGTCTGGAAATCGCAATGCCAAAACGACCCAATGTGATTCTTATCGTCGCCGACGACATGGGCTATGGCGATTTCGGCGTTTTTAACGACGGCCCGGCCAAAACGACCCATCTCGACGCGCTGGTTGGCGAGGGGGTCTGTCTGACCCAACACTACGCCGGGTCGCCGGCCTGCTCGCCATCGCGGGCGGCGCTTCTTACAGGTCGTTACCCGCACCGCACCGGCGCGTTGACGCCGATGGAGGTGCGCGGGATGGACCGCATCGCGCTCGACGAGGTGACCATCGGCGATGCGTTCAAACACGCGGGGTATGCGACGGGGCTGATCGGCAAGTGGCACAATGGCGCGCTCGACGATCGCTATCATCCCAACGCACGCGGCTTCGATGAGTTTTTGGGCTTTCGCGGCGGGTGGATGGATTATTTTGACTGGTGGGTCGAGCGCAACGGGCGGCGCGAGACCGCGGAC
>JAJEAV010000020.1 GCA_022822625.1 Gammaproteobacteria bacterium
AGACCGGAAACAGGACTGCGAAACCAGGGCCGCCTACCGGTGGCTGGAAAACCATGCACCTCACCATGCCTCGCTACAACCCGTCTATCTCGGCGACAACCTGTATGCCAAACCACCGATGTGCCGGAACATCCTGCACCACGGTGCCGACTTCCTCCTGCGCGTCAAGACCGCTGACCATACCCCCCTGTTCGACTACCTGCATGGACTGGAACTCCCGACCCACACCCGCATCGAGAAAACCCCGGGGCGGAAAAACCCCAACCGGAAATATCGCTACCGATGGAGCGAACACGGACTGCCACTGACCGCCGACCGGGAACCCCTCGAAGCCTACTACCTCGAACTCGAAGTCCACAACCTCGGACAACCCCGCCCCACCGCCTGCTTCCGCTTCATCACCTCACTGAAGCCCGATGCCGACAATATCGAGGAACTGGTGCGGTGCGGACGTGCCCGCTGAAAGATCGAGAACGAGACCTTCCATCTGCTCAGGAACCAGGGCTACCCTGTCGAACACGACTTCGGACATGGCCAGCAGGGATTGTCGAACGTACTGCTGACCCTCAACCTGCTCGCGTTCGCGCTGCACGGCGCCTGCGACCAGGCCTGCCCGCTCTGGAGACAGGCCCGCAACCGGTTCGGCAGGAGAATCCGCCTCTTCCACACCCTCGACATCATCACCGCCTGGCAGTACTTCAACAGCTGGCATTCCCTGCTCACGCAGATCGTCTCCCCGCACCTGCGAAATGCACAGGGACCCTGACCTCCCCAACCGCTACTCCGGCACGGAGCAGCTCCACGGCACCCGTTTCTCAAAACCCGGAATACCACCCAATGTACAATCAAAATCCCATAATTAGAATTGCTGCTTGTCCAATGAGAAATGCTCCTGCAGGAGTCAGGCTTTCTATTTCGATATCTGGATATGGAATCACCAGGAGATGATGGTCATGCTGTCGACTTAATAAAATTGGTCAAGACAGTTGTGGTTCAATTCTTCACATGACCAAAAATTTTCCCTGCACCTTGCTACGAAGGAAGATAGCGATCCTTAAAATGCAGCATCAGGGAACACGAACCGGGATTTGAAAATTGATTTTGCATTTCTGAAGTTTATTGCCTTGATGCCATCGCTGTATGTTCGGGGGTCTCCGTTGTAAACAACATGGCCCGCCTTGAGCATCTGCTACCTTGCCAAATTATCGGCCAAAACGATATATTACCAAGAAATGAAATCCATTTTGTTGTAGTCTATCGATTTAAGGAATCCCACATAGAAACAAACTATAAAGCCATGGTGTCCAAGCACCCTAAACGCTTCTCAATTTCCTGCCCAATAGCCTGTGCCTTCTTGACAGGGTTTCTGATTCTGTCGCAAAGCCCAGCCCTGGGCCTGACCGCAGACCCTCAGGTACTTGAACAACCGGAGATACTGAAACCGGTTGAACAACAAGCCCGCATTATCAAGCTGGTCAACCACATCATCAATCGAGCTCATTACCTGAAGGTTGATCTGGACGATAATTTGTCAAGTCGCATCTTTGACCAGTTTATCGACCTTCTGGACCCATCCAGAATGTACTTTCTTGAAAGGGATATTCAGAACTTCAGGGATCAGGGACTACATCTGCGCCTTGATAATGAAATCCATTCCGGACGACTTGATACCGTGTACGAGATATTCAACCTCTACCGTAAACGTGTATATCAGCGTATGAGTTTCGCTTTGACAAGACTGGGCCAATCCTTTGACTTCACAATCGACGAGACATTTGAGCTGAACCGCAAGGATTCAAGTTGGGCAAAGTCGAATGACGCACTCAACGATTACTGGAGAAGGCGTATCAAGAACGACATCATCAGCCTGAAACTATCCGAGGAACAGGAGTCGGATATTATGACCCTGCTTACCAAACGGTATACCAACATGGCTGATCAATGGGCAAGGATGGATGAACAGGATGTGTTTGAGATTTTCGTTAATACCTATGCCGGTGCATTCGACCCGAACACCAGTTATTACTCGCCAATGCGTACGGAAAACTTCAAGATTCAGATGAGCCTTTCTCTTCAGGGTGTTGGCGCGGTACTGCAGATGGAAGATGGCTATGTCGTTGTCAGACGGGTAATCCCCGGCGGACCCGTAGACCGCTCTGACAAGCTCAAGCCCGATGACCGGATTATCGGAGTCGGACAGGAAGATACTGAAATTGTCGACATTGTCGGCTGGAAACTCGACGATGTGGTCCAACTAATCCGTGGCCCAAAGCATACAACAGTCAGACTGGAGATTCTGCCTGCTGAAACCGGCCTGTCCGGCAAATCCGAGATTGTCTCGATCGTTCGCGACAATATCCGGCTTGAACAGCAGGCCGCACGCAGCAACCTGGTTGAAATTGAGACCGAATACGGAATATCGAATGTCGGAGTGATTACCCTGCCAACCTTCTACACCGGATCTCATGACCAAGACAGGTCAGCCCGGCGCAATACGACAACAGATGTGCGTAACCTGGTCGAAGACATGAAGAACCAGAATATTGAAGGATTGATCATTGACTTGCGAGGCAATGGAGGAGGCGCACTTAGTGAAGCCATCGGATTGACCGGGCTGTTTATCCGAAAGGGTCCCATAGTGCAAATCCAGAACGCTGCCGGAGAAACCGATATCGACTACGACAAGAATGCCGATATTGTCTACAACGGTCCACTGATGGTACTCGTGGATCGGTTTAGCGCCAGTGCCTCGGAAATTTTCTCAGGAGCGATTCAGGACTACAACCGAGGACTGGTCGTAGGAGAACCCACCTATGGCAAGGGCACAGTCCAGAATATTGTCAGCCTCAACAATCTGGCGCGATCCGACGACCCGCTCGGACAGGTCAAGATCACAACCGGACAGTTCTTCCGAATCAACGGGGACAGCACACAATATCGAGGGGTTGTGCCGGACATCATCTGGACAACCATGAGGGAAGATGAAGGAGTGGATGACGATCATGGAGAGCGAGGCTATGACAATCCAATACCCTGGAGAAGCATCAAGCAGGCCCGGTTCAATCCTTATCAACCCAGGCTCCCTCAATCCATGATTGATCAATTGGTCACAAATCATCAGAGCCGGATCAACTCGAACTCGTACTTCACCTACACTCGAAAAATCAACGAACTGTTATGGGGGTCAGTGTCAAAACAGCAAATCAGTCTCTCCGAATCAGTTCGCAAATCGGAAAGCGAACAACATGAAGCAAAAGTCGAAATGTTTGACAACTACCGCAAGGAAGCCCTTGACCTTCTGCAGGCGGATCCAGACAGAATGATTGACCTGTCCGAAAACCAGCCGGACACCGAAGACTCAAACGAATACCTGATTGAAGCGGCCCACATTCTACTTGACAGCATTCATATCCAGACGCTTGCCGGTGGTCCTGGAAACAATCGGTTGACAAGCACGACAAACCCTCCCCTGCCAGTATCTTCAGACGACCGGAAATAGTCTGTCACGGACTTTCCCTCCATCGTGTCTGGATCGGACAACTCTTGTTCTCCTACAAACCGACATGAATTTTTCAAGCTTCTCCAGAATATTCTCTCCAGATGATGGCATTCTCCAGCTAATGGAAGATCTGGGTGAGGCTCTCGAGTCGAAATCGGACACCATGATGCTCGGTGGTGGGAACCCGGCGTTCATTCCCGGGATGCAGGCGCACTTTCGTCAGCAAATGCAGGCACTGCTCGATACAGGGAATGAGTTTGAGAGCATTGTCGGCAATTATGGTGGGCCGCAGGGCCAACAAGGGTTCATCGACCAGTTGGCGGAGATGCTGCAGCAGGAGTATGGCTGGTCAATCACGCGCGATAACATCGCAATCTGCAATGGTAGCCAATCGAGTTTTTCAACGCTGTTTCAGCTGTTCTCTGGACCTTTTCCAGATGGCTCTACCAAAAAAATCCTGCTCCCCATTACCCCTGAATACATTGGATACAACAATACGGTCGATCCGTCCTGTTTTTATTCCATGAAACCGGAAATTCAGGAACTCCCCGATGATGACTTGTTTTTCAAATACAACATCCAGTTCAGGGGAATGGAAATTGATGAGCGATATGGTGCCATATGCGTATCACGCCCAACCAACCCGACCGGTAATGTAGTTTCGGATCAGGAACTCGCTCGACTGGCCGAGCATGCAAAAGCAATCGATATACCATTGATCCTAGATGGTGCATACGGTCTTCCATTCCCTGGTATATTGTTTACTGATGCCACGCCAATATGGAATGAGAACATCATTTTGTGCTTGAGCCTTTCGAAACTGGGCCTGCCCGGAGTACGTACCGGGATTGTTGTCGCAAATCACGAAGTCATCGACTATGTGAAATACTCAAATGCAGTTTTCAGCCTTTCGCCGGGCGCAGTAGGACCAGCCCTGATGACCCGTCTTGTCAAAAGCCGTGAACTCCTTGGCCTCTGTCGCAATGTAATCCTTCCCTACTATCAGGACCGAGTCAACCGGACAATCTCACTGATACGGGAAACAATGGGTGATTTGCCGATCAGGATCCACAAGCCAGAGGGTGGAATATTCCTGTGGTTGTGGTTTCCGGATTGCTCGATCGAGAATTCCGATTTGTACAGACGCCTCAAGCAGCGGGGAGTATTTGTGCTCTCGGGCCACCATTTTTTTCCGGGCCTGAGTGAATCTTGGCAACACACCCGGGAATGCATACGAATATCGTATGCGGCCGACTTCGATCAGGTCTCAAGAGGCATGAAAATTATTGCAGAGGAGATTCGCAAGGGTTATCCGAATTAACCTTCCAAGACCAGGCTACCAGCCAAAAAGGGAAGAAAGGCTTCTTTGGATTTCCATTTCGGTAACTTACTCAATATCACTTTTTTCACTTCCATGGAATCCTTTATGGACCTCTTGTGATTGGCTTGTTGCAGCTTATCGGGCCGACAATAATTGCAAAAAGACCGGGTCTTGAAGAATCGATGCAGATCATTAATGCACTTGTAGGTTTTGTGGCAAATTTCACCGGGAATTGATAACCGTTTCTGCCACTATTGCATATGGTCCAAGGCCTTGGCAAGACACTATCGATATTCAAGTACAAGATTGAACCCGGCAGCAGCGAGATAATCCCTTTCCGTTTGCATATCAAATACCGTCAATGGATGGGATTTTGACCATTGTGAATCCATGATCAAGGTCAGGCTATTGCCTCTGACTTCAAGCGTAGTCTTACTGGGAACCACATCAGACCGGCCTCTGAAAAATGTGATTGCCAATCTCAGGATCACGGTCAATCGCTTGATCTTTAGCGCGTTTTTCGGTGGCAGCCACTCAATATCGTTGAACCGCAGTTTCTGTCGGCTATTGCCCACGATCAATGCCAACATTCTCTGCACCTGACGCGAAAAACCATCAAGATCGCTGTTCTCGATGATGTATGCCCCATGCAGGTGATGATGCGCATAGGAGATTCCAATGCCAATCTCGTGGAGTTGCGCAGCCCAGAAAATCAGTTTATGATCAATATCTTCCTGTAATTCCCAGCTTTGCCTGACCTGATTCAGCAATAACTCAGCCAGTTTGCCAACTCGTCCTGCCTGATTTGGATCGGGACCAAAAAAACCGGCCAGTTCACGAACTGCGGAAACCCTTGCATCCTCATCATGCAGGCGGTCAATCAGGTCATAAGCCACTCCCTCCCGCAGTGCACCATCGGAAACTTCGATCCGGGTTATTCCAAACTCTCTGAAAAGTTCGGAAAGAATCATGAAACCACCCACAAAAACCGGTCTGCGCTGCTCTGAAATCAGGGAAAGATTCTTGCTAGCTTGACTCTTGGTCATCCAGTTCCGGATCGCTTCGATTCCCGCATGGGAAATCCAGTCTTTCTTGATACCGAGGTCTCTTGACAGTTTGTCGATTGCACGGATTGTTCCAGAGGCCCCGACAACTTCATCCCAACCTAGTTGCCGATATTTACTGACAATCGTCTCAAGTTCCCTGCGCACAAACTGGGCGGCAGAATTTATTCGTCTTTCGGTGATTTTTCCATCCTCAAAAAATCGCCGGGTCATGCTCACACACCCGATATAGAGGCTATCCAGCTGAAGTGGGCGATAACCCTGTCCGGCGATGATCTCGGTGCTACCACCACCTATATCGATCACCAGACGCTTGCGTTTGGATACAGCCAGCCCGAAAGCTGCACCAAGATATACCAGCCTGGCTTCCTCACGTCCCGAAATAATCGAAATCGGATGCCCAAGAACCTCTTCGGCCCTCGCAAGAAACTCGCCACTGTTTCTGGCAACTCTAAGAGTATTGGTGCCTACTGCCCTGATCCGATATGGTGGGATGACCGAGAGGCGCTCGCGGAAACGTCCAAGACACTTGAGTGCCCGCTGCTGTGATTCTTCGGACAAGGTTCGATCGCCCTGAATCCCTGCTCCCAGCCTGACCATCTCGCGCACCCGATCGACGATCCGGATGCCGCCCTCTTCTCCTTCAATCGCAATCAGCATGTGAAAGCTGTTCGAACCGAGATCAATGGTCGCGACATAATCCCAATTATCGGACTGTGCTTCGCTGGTCATGCTGGCGATACCTGGTATACTGGTCATGATCCGGATCGATCATGACCGCTCCCGGCGTTCATATTGGGGTGAAGTTTTCAATCAGCAACTGGAGTCTTTTGCGATCCATGTATTCATTGACCTCAAGCCGATAAACCGCCTCGATATGCTTTAATGATGGAATTTTTTCGTCTTCCCCGACTACATTGAAGACGATAGCATCAAGACGCGTTTCGAGGTTTTTGGCTGCAAGCTGCAGCTTGAGGTGATGATTGCCTACCACTCGTGCATGCTGAACATAGAACCTGCCGAAAAATGTCGGCATGGGGAACGACTTCCCCCAGGTGGTTACATCGGCAATCGCCTGGGCATTTTCCAGATTGATCTCATCGGCATGCAGCATGCCGTCTGTCTCTACGGTTTCGACATCACCATGCTCATTTATATATGCTCTGACCTCTTTCAGATAGGCTGCCCTGAACTGCTCAAATCGCTCCTGATCAATCGTCAAGCCTGCCGCCATGGCATGACCGCCAAAACGGATAATCAATTCGGGATTCTGGCAAGCTATCCTGTCCAGCAGGTCACGAATATGCAATCCATCGATTGAACGTGCCGAACCAGTCAGACTGCCATCTTCCAATTGAGAAAAAACCACAACTGGCAGACCTGTAAGATCCTTCATTCGGGAAGCGATCAAGCCGTTCAGTCCCTGATGGAACTTTGCATCATACAAACAGATTCTCTGCATAAGCTCAGGATCACTATTTGAACCAATAAAATCTGAAGGAGACAGGTCACCAATGATTTTCAGCGCATCTTCCTTCATGGATTTTTCGATATCCCTGCGTTTCATGTTGATTTGATCCAGGCGGGTTGCGTACTCTCTGGCCTGTTCATCGGAATCAGACAGCAGACATTCAATGCCAATCGTGATGTTGTCAAGCCGTCCGGCAGCATTCAGTCTGGGCGCAACAGCAAAGGCCAAATCTGTCGATGCCACCTCTTCCGATTTGCGTTTGGATATTTCAAGCAGAGCGAGAATTCCCCTGCAACACTTGCCTGCACGGATTCTTGACAGGCCCTGTGAGACCAGAATACGATTGTTTCGGTCCAGAGGTACTACATCAGCAACCGTACCGAGTGCGACCAGATCCAGATAATTTGCAAGATTGGGGGGCTTCAGTCCAGAAGCTTCAAACCATCCGTTCTCGATCAGGTTCCTACGAACCATAATCAGGAGATAGAACATGACTCCGACTCCGGCAAGATTCTTGCTCTCAAATTGACAGTCTTTCTGATTTGGATTCAATATCGCATCGGCCTGGGGAAGATATTCCCCAGGCAGGTGGTGATCCGTTATCAATACCTTGACTCCCTGGTTCTTGAGGGTCTCCACTCCTTCAATGCTACTGATTCCATTATCAACCGTGACGACCAGTTCCGGTTCCTGCCTGAGCGCCTCTTCTGCGATTTCCTTCGATAACCCATAACCGTGCTTGAACCGGTCTGGCACAAGGTATCGAACATGCCCTGCACCAAAAGCATTGAGAACCCGAATACCGAGTGTGGTGGCAGTTGCCCCATCAACATCATAATCGCCCACAATCATGATGCGCCTGTCCTCAACGATGGCCCGTGACAGTATTTCCGTAGCTTCTTCCCGATTATGCAGGCCATCGGGGTTCAGCATGTTTGTCAGGGAATAGTCCAGTTCCCTTTCATCCCGAATTCCCCTGTGCCAGAATAACCGCCTCATCAACTCTGACTGAATTGGCATTAGCCCTGGTGGGCAATCCTTTCCGATATCCCTGACCTCTGGTCTTGAGACAATTTTCCTGTTCCTGAAATGCACGGCTTCTCCTGAAATGCCTACGATTCTGGTTGACAGACAATACACCCTGTATCAGCTGTTCGTGATTCGACGAAAACACGATTTATCATGATTTCAGCAATAGAGTCAGGTGAATTATTGCAATTTGTAGATACATGTTCCGTTTTTCATTAAATAATTTAATCCCTTGAATTGAAAAAGACACTACATCCAATTCCCCAAGCAGAATTATAATCACTATCCCCTTACCTTTTACGAGTATTTCGCATGACCAGAGAAGAGCAAGCTCAAAATTTGCAGAGAGAGTGGGACACTAATCCCAGATGGAAAGATGTTTGCCGTACCTATTCAGCTGAAGATGTAGTTCGGCTGAGGGGTTCCGTGCAACCCGAATATACCTATGCCCGAAATGGTGCCGAGAAGCTCTGGAAGCTCATCAATGGTGGTGCAGAAAAAGGGTATGTGAATTGCCTGGGTGCATTGACTGCAGGGCAGGCCCTGCAACAAGCCAAGGCTGGTATCGAAGCGATCTATTTGTCTGGATGGCAAGTTGCCGCCGACAACAACAGTTCGGAAACCATGTATCCGGATCAGTCGCTGTATGCTTATGACTCGGTACCGACGGTAGTCAGACGTATCAACAATACCTTTGCCAGAGCCGACCAAGTTCAATGGCAGCGGGGGATTGAAGCGGGAGATTCCAGTTATATTGACTACTTTCTGCCGATCGTTGCTGACGCTGAAGCCGGATTTGGCGGAATACTGAATGCATATGAACTCGCTCGCAACATGATTGTAAACGGTGCGGCGGGAATCCACTTTGAAGACCAGCTCGCCGCGGTCAAGAAATGCGGTCATATGGGGGGAAAGGTTCTGGTACCGACTGAAGAGGCAATTCAAAAACTGATCGCCGCAAGGCTTGCCTCCGATGTGCTTGGGGTGCCAACGATCATTCTGGCCCGAACCGACGCGGAAGCTGCCAACCTTCTGACTTCAGACATAGATGGCCGGGACAAGTCCTTCCTTACCGGGGAACGAACTGCTGAAGGTTTCTTCCGGGTAAAAAATGGCCTTGAACAATCGGTCTCAAGGGGTGTGGCCTATGCTGAGTATGCTGACCTGGTGTGGTGTGAAACCGGCACACCGGATCTGGGGTTTGCCCGGGAGTTTGCACAGGCCGTGAGAGCTGTCCACCCGAATCAACTGCTGGCCTACAACTGTTCCCCGTCCTTTAACTGGAAACGCAACCTGAACGACCACGATATTGCCAACTTCCAGGATGAAATTGCTGCCATGGGTTACAAATACCAGTTTATTACCCTGGCCGGCATTCACAGCATGTGGTACAACATGTTTGACCTTGCCCATGAATATGCTCGGGGCAACGGCATGAAACACTATGTCGAGAAGGTTCAGGAACCCGAATTTGCCGCAGATGGGAAAGGATATTCCTTCGTTGCTCACCAACAGGAAGTGGGAGCGGGATATTTCGATGATATTACCATGACTGTTCAGGGAGGCAGTTCTTCGGTAACTGCATTGTCGGGGTCAACGGAAGAGGAACAATTCTGATTTTGGTGGGAATATTTCGGAATTACATGCCAATTCAGGACATGAAAGTACTTCATGTCCTGAATTGAGGTGCTCAGGAAACGTCTGCAACCGACTTCCCAATCGTCAGGCGGGCTTTTGAATCACCGGTTATATATTCAATACCAATATATCTATTCACCGTAATCTTATCGCAAGCGGGTTTGCTCAATTCAGGTGCCACGCTTGCGCACGATTGTATTGGATGGCATGATTTCCTGGAATCCTATCCCAAGAATCACGGATAATGACGCGCCGCCAGGTCCCAATCGTCATCCAGGACTTCAGAACCATTCGGAAACAGGAATGCTACTACGTCGACAAGACCTCTCACATCCGGCGGCTGGTGAGCCAGGGACGATATTATTTCATATCCCGTCCAGGGAGGTTCGGTAAGAGTCTTCTGGTTGATACATTGCGGGAATTGTTCGAGGGAAACGAGACCCTGTTCCGGGGGACCGACAGTCCGTGCTTGTGAAGAAACTCCGTCGGCCCATCATCCCCGGCTTCGTACTCCGCCACCAGGCGTCTCTAATTCTCTCGGTCGCGGCTACTCGCTTTTGATTACTCATGGTCAGCCTCCGGCTTCGTAACAAAGGGAGACGAACCATAAGACCTTTACGCCGTCACTGGAATAACACCCCAGAATGGCCGGTTACGGCCCAACGAATCAGCCAGCCGGCCCGACGCCCCCCAAGGACAGCACCGGGCGCAGAAGTCGGCAAGGGGCGTGGGAATGGTCCCTGCCCCTCGCAGCCTGTGTCCTACCGGGTCCGGATGTACAGGGAGGTTCCGAAGGCGCCGACCACCGCGCCGTCATCAAATTTGCCGTGGAACGTGCCTGATACCCCGGCAGGCGCCGACCCGTCCGGGTTGTTGCCATACAGGCGCCCCGCATAGCCCCCATGATTGTCCTGCCCCTCGTCCCTGGAGAAATTCGTGCCGACAACCCGGGTCGTGCCATGCGTCCGGCCCGAGAAGCTGCCATGGCCCCCGAGCGGGGTTTCCTCGAAGATCAAGTCCCAGCCGAGATTGCGCCCGTTACCCCGGAAATCGCCAAGCCCGCCATGGATCGTCTGCGTAGCCCCGAAATCCGCATGCAGTGTCACCTTCGCCGTGAACAGCCCAGCGTCGGCATCCTTCACATACTGGCCCGCGGCCGGGCCCTCATAGGTCGCACGGCCGGTCAGCGCCGTGAACGACCCGGAGAACACCTCCGAGCCGCCCGAGAAGGTCGTAATCCCGAACCCGTTGTCTTCATCCGGGTTCGGCCCCCGTAGCCAGAACCCAAACCAGCGGTAGTCGCTGTCCGCCACATCCACCTGGGGCTCGCGTGTGCCGCCGCCCGCACCCGTATAGGACCGCGGCATGAATACCCAGCCCGTCATCGCCGTAATGCCTGTCGGTGGCATCGCCAAATTGAGCGTGCAACTCGCCGCAACGCAGCTGTAGATGCCGTAGGCACCGTCGAAATGCCCCGAGATCTCGTGACCCCGATCAAACGTCCTGTCCTCGCCCAGAACGCCCCGGTCCACCGGGTTCACGGAGGTCTCGTCATCCTCGCGCATGTCATCGGGGTTGCGCGCTATATGCGTCACTAGGCGGTCGGTCAGATGCGCCGCCACGATTCTGAGCGCATCGTTCACGGAGTCGCTGTCCGTATCCGTGTCCAGAGTCCACACATCGGTGAAGTCCTGCGCGCTCGTCCGCTCGATATCCGTATAGACATAAGCCGACTCAGGCATGCCCCGCGACCGCGTCAGTTTGTAGCCGGAATAGCGCGTGGTCGTGGGCGCGACGGGGGCGGAGCCGGCCTTCTGGTAGGACGCATAGTCGTCGGACGAAGTCGAGGATGAATAGCATCGGTCACCCTGGCAAACCGTCTCTCTGGCATTCGCATCGTTGGAGGTGATTTCGATCTCGGGATTGCCGGTGACACCGCGCTCAATCGCGATGACAGCCGGTGCGCCGTCCGGCGCCGCGCCCGACCGGGATGCCGCCTCGATCGCGCTCCGTATCGCATCCGCCAACGTCCGCAGGGGCGCGCCCTGTTGGCTCAACGTACCCGTGTTCGTGTCGCCGCTGTTATCCGTATCCGAAGATTGTGAAGAACTCCCGGTGGTGTCTGCGGTATCGCCTCCGGTATTGCCTCCGGTATCGCCGCTGTTATCCGTATCCGAAGATTGCGAAGAACTCCCGGTGGTGCCACCCGTACCGCCACCTCCAGTACTACCTGAGATACGGTCGAAAGTAGTGCCTCCAGTACCGCCTCCGGTAACGTCTCCGATACTCACTCCTGATCCGCCTCCTCCGCAAGCCGTCAAACCAATAGCCAAAATCACTATTCCTATATAACCGGAAAATCGAATTTTAGAATTCATCATCAACACTACCTCTTAAGGGGTCGGTAAAAATTGGGAGGAATTATAACTCCCCAATTCCCATTTTGGGAATTATATATTTAAGTAACAAAAACTCTTGACATTGCCGGAAAATAGTTTACAATAGAGTAACATTTTCAAGTTGAGGCAATGCAGTGAGCAACGCTCCCGGAAAAAATCACAGAGAAGGCATCAGTCTGGTGGAACTGTTTGACATGTTCCCGGACAATGATACTGCCCGCAAATGGTTTGAAGACCAAATCTGGCCGGACGGACCACGATGCCCTGATTGCGGAACGCACAATGTCCAGTGCAATATCAGTCATCCACGCATGACGCACCGTTGCCGGGAATGTGAAGGCAACCCGATGTTTTCCGTCAAGAAGGGAACGGTCATGGAAGATTCCAGGATTCCTCTTCGCAAGTGGGCGATTGCCGTGTATCTGGTCTCCACAGGCATCAAGGGGGTTTCATCAATGAAACTGCACAGAGACCTGAAAATCACTCAAAAGTCGGCATGGTACATGCTTCACCGTATCCGCAAATCGTTTGAAACCGATACTCCAGTGTTTGGAGGTCCCGTTGAAGTGGATGAAACCTTTATCGGTGGAAAACGCAAGAACATGTCCAATTCCAGGCGCAAGGAACTGAAAGATACGGGCAGGGGTGCAGTTGGAAAGACTGCTGTTGTAGGTATGAAGGACAGGGAGACCAACGAAGTCCGGGCAAGTGTTGTTGACAACACCAATGCTGACACATTGCAGGATTTCGTCAAGTCCAATGCCGATGAAAAGGCAATGATCTATACCGATGGCGCAACTGCCTATGACGGCTTGCCGTTTGACCATGAATCGGTCAATCACTCGGTCAGCGAGTATGTCAAAGGCATGGCACACACCAATGGCATTGAGTCATTCTGGGCATTGCTGAAACGGGGCTATCATGGAACCTATCACCAGATGAGCAAGAAGCACCTGAACCGGTATGTAACTGAATTTGCCGGACGACACAATGTCCGGGATTGCGATACCGCTGATCAGATGAGCATGCTTGCCAAAGGCATGGAAGGCAAGAAACTCCCTTACAAGGAGTTGATCAAGCAGTAAGCCGCGCAACAAGATATTCCTGCCCTCGGTCTCCCTTGACCGAGTTACAATTCCCACATAGGAGTTGCAGATTCTCAAGATGATCTGTTCCTCCTTTCGACTTCGGGATGATGTGGTCGACTGTAAAATTCCGAATCATGAAATGTACTCTACATCCGTTGCAGTGTCCTCCTTGCTCTCCGTATAGGAATTTCTTGTTGTCAGGGTGATTATACTTCTTCAATGGAACAACATCCGTCCGTTGTGGCATGTCCTTCCGATTGATGCACGTCTTATATGTGCTTAATCCGATTTCGCGGTCCAGTCTTGTCTTGACCAGATCGTAGGCTTTCGGGCCTATGTCGATTCCTGCCCATTCACGTCCTTCTATCTCTGATGCTACACAGGTCGTGGCACATCCGCAGAAGGGATCAAGTACTATCCCGTCTTCAGGGCAACTGGCCTTGATAATGCGTTTGAGTAGTGCAACTGGCTTTTGGGTTGGATAGTTCGTTTTCTCCTTTGCCATGGGATTGACCGGGGGAATGTCGGTCCATATATCTGGCACTGGCTTCCCTTTCGACTGGTCAAGGTACTGACGACGATTTTTCAGTTGCAACCGGTAACGCCGCCCACTTTCGTCGATATATTTGAACCGCTGCGCAATGTATTCCTTCGTGTACGGCGTGTACTGTCGGTGAAACTTGAACTCTTCCCCAGCGACATAGGATAGGATTGTATCGTGCTGCGGCACAAACTTCTTTCCTCCGGCCTTGCCACCGGAAGCCGTTCCCCTTTCCCAAATGATTTCGTTCCTGAAATTCTTCCGCCCGAATATCGAATCCATGACCAGTTTCAGGTAATGTGACATTGTTGGATCGCAATGCAGATAGATAGAGCCAGTCGGTTTTAACAGTCTCTTCATTTCAAGCAATCGAACAGACATATAGATCAGGTAGGATTTGTCGCTATTGGTCATGGCCGCCTGAATGACCCGCCAAAGACTAGGATGCTTGGCCACGATCAGGTCAAGCCACGCAATGTCAATGTCGTTGAGTGTCCAGGTGTCCTTGAACTCTGCTCCTGCTGCTTCGCTGCCTATAGGTGCTGAATAATCGACTTTGGAGTTGAACGGTGGGTCAAGATATATTAGGTCTACAGATTCCGAGTTCATCCCCCGCATGATGGGGAGATTGTCACCTGTCCAGATTGTTTTGCTTGCCCAGTTGTGCGATGCAACATGAGGGGGGGGGGGGGAGTGCTAGCCATTGTCAAGACTACCGGCGGGTAACGGTTATGACTTTTCCTTTTCGATCTTTACCTGGCGCAACAGGGATTTGGCAATCTGCTCCGGTGATGCGTTGATCTTGACCTGCTCCCGCAATTCAGCCATGCTCGGCTGATAACTGGATGGCTTGACGAAAACAGTTGGTCTGTCTTGTTTGGCACTTGAATTAGTCATGAACGCTTCTACCCCAGAAGTGATGTTATATTTATCAAGATATAGAAATTTCTAGTATATGTCAACAGAAATCTTAAGATAACCAATGTTACTTAAATATATAATTCCCCCCATTTTGTTCATGGTTCATTCTTGAGTGACCCCGTTCACTGGGCACTATTTTCTTTTTGGACCAAGAGCAATTACAGGGTCATCAAAACAGAAACTGGCATTATGCAGGATTTTCCGACCTGGGAATTTGGAGGTGATGTGCCATGTGTTCGGCCGAGTCTCAGATGGTGGCCTGATACCTCAGTTTTACCATTACCAAATTCATGGTGTTTATGCATGACAAATGCTGGAAAGTCGTGACATCGACAGTTTCAGCATCATAGAGTCATAAAGTGCCTGAAACACCTCACCAGGTCGCAATTTCCGAATCGATTGCTGCTTATGGTAATCGTTCGACACGAATCCAGACTATTTTCCCTTCTACAGAATCCAGCGTTTCAACTTTCTCGACCGCGCTCATCAAATTCTTCTCTCGGGTATTTTGGGTCATCAAGATAACCGTGACCAGTTCATCCGGCCGACCATGCCCCTTTTGCAATATGGAATCAATGCTAATGCCGTTTTCACCCAAGATCGAAGAAATTGCCGCAAGTACTCCCGGCCGGTTTATCGCTTGCATGCGCATGTAGTATGATGTCTCAATCTGACCAATATCCAGTATCGGGAGGTCAATTAATGAATCAGCCTGAAAAGCCAGATGCGGAACACGATTTTGCGGATCGGTAGTAAACGCCCTGACCACATCAATCAAGTCAGCCACCACTGCCGATGCAGTCGGCTCTGATCCAGCTCCAGGACCATAGAACATGGATTGACCCACGGCATCCGCCTCAATCAACACCGCATTCATGACCTCCGAAACATTCGCAATCAAATTCTGTTTGGGTATAAAGGCAGGATGCACCCGAAGTTCCAGACCATCTTCCGTGCGGCGGGATATTCCAAGATGCTTCATCCTGAATCCCAGTTCGTCCGCATATTCAATATCTATCTTTTGAATGTGCTCAATACCCTGGATATACACTGACTCAAATCGCAATGGAACACCAAAAGCAATCGAGGCCAGAATTGTCAGCTTATGTGCGGCATCCACACCCCCGACATCAAAGCTCGGATCGGCCTCCGCATACCCTAACTCTTGTGCTTCCTTAAGAACGTCATCAAACTCTCTTTGCTTATCGGACATCTGCGAGAGAATGTAATTGCATGTACCGTTAATAATTCCAACAAACCACTTGATCTGATTGGCGGACAGGCCTTCTCTGATCAGTTTAATGATGGGAATCCCTCCTGCGACTGCAGATTCAAAACCTACCATCAGACCCTTCTCTGATGCCTTGCTGAAAATCGAATTGCCATGGCTGGCTATGAGTGCCTTGTTGGCAGTTACCACATGCTTGCCGTTTTCAAGTGCCTGCATAACTGCATCGAATACATCATCACCACCCCCAATCAACTCTACAACCACCTGAATATCCGGATTGTTGACGATGTCCATCATGCGATCAGTCAATACAATACCATTGGTATCAATATCGCGCTTCTTGCCAAGATCATTGACTGCAATAGCAACCACCCTGATCTCTCGCCCCGCCCGGCGTGATATTTCTTCCATGTTTCGTTGTAACACGGTCAGCGTGCCTCCACCGACGGTGCCAAAACCCAACAAACCAATCTTTACCTCTTTCACTTCTAATGATTCATACTTGTTAAACTCAGACATCGGATTTTATCCTGAATAAATTGACTTATGAAACTTCATCTTGACAAGTCCAGTCCTCCGAACCGGATTCAATCCTGCACCAGAAACAAGAACGGTTTTGTGATAAGAATTGACGACCAACCCCATACCTCCAGTCTCATCATCACTCCCAGTGGAATCATTGAATGGAAAGTCGACAATCTGTCTGGAATTCGCCCAGAGGATTTCAAGAGGATAGCTGAATTCAATCCTGAGGTTGTGATTTTTGGGACCGGTCGTGTCCAGGAGTTTCCGGACCCGAAAGTCTATCTGCCACTGATTGAAGCCGGCATCGGTCTCGAAGTCATGGACACCCAGGCTGCCTGTAGGACATATAGCATTCTTTTATCTGATGACCGGATAATTGTTGCCGCATTGATTTTATAACCGGATTACAGTCTTGGATCTCAAGCTCTTCCGCGTAATGAATATTGGGAATTCACATTGAACAAGACAAGGTCACCATCAATACGACGTAATTAACATGCGATCCAGAAACCCTGACTCGCATGTTCAACCTGAAACTCTGCTGAACGGGTCATTTGACATGAATCTCGCCAACACCTTCTGTCTGTATAATAACCAATCAATAGTCCAAATCCAAAAAATCCTATGAAACGAGTACTTTTCGCAGGTTCAGTCTTTCTGGGCGTTTGCATCGCGATTGTTCTGGCTACAAGCCAGACCCAGACCATAGCTTCCTCTCAATCTTCTCGCACATTGGATTCCCTGCAAGTTGCAACTTTCGCTGGCGGTTGCTTCTGGTGTCTTGAATCAACATTCGAAAAAGTAGATGGGGTTGCAGAAGTTATCTCGGGATTCAGTGGCGGAAAGACCAAGAATCCAAACTACAAGGATGTTGTCAGAGGTAATACCGGACATGCCGAAACCGTACAAATCTACTTTGATCCTGAAGTTGTCTCCTACGAAAAATTACTCTGGCGCTACTGGCGTGAAGTCGATCCAACCGATGCAAAGGGCCAGTTTGTTGATCGGGGTAGCGCATATCGTCCCGTGATTTTTTATCATGACGAGAGCCAGAAAGTTGCTGCCGAGAAATCCTTGAATGAGATCGCAAGCTCAGGACGCTTCGACAAACCCATCGTGGTCGACCTGCTTGAGTTCGAAGCATTCTGGGAAGCCGATGGCTACCATCAGAACTTCTATAAGAAGTCTCCTCTTCGCTACAAGGTCTATCGGCACGGCTCAGGCCGCGATCAGTTTCTCAATGCCGCCTGGGGCGATGAACTCAATCCACCGCAGACTGAGCAGTCGAAAGCCGACACCGGAGGAAGCGAAAGTCTTCAGTATACTCGACCGCCTGACGATGAAATCAAGGATAAACTGACCGAGATGCAGTATCGGGTAACCCAGCATGATGGTACTGAACCGCCCTTTCGAAATGAATACTGGGATCACAAGGACGATGGCATTTATGTAGATATCGTGTCGGGAGAACCGCTTTTCTCATCGACAACCAAATACAAATCCGGAACCGGGTGGCCTAGTTTCTGGGAACCAGTTGACAGTGACTTCATTGTCAGGAAAACCGATTACAAGATGATCTATCCCAGAACCGAAATCCGTAGCCGCCATGGAGACTCGCACCTTGGTCATGTATTCAAAGATGGGCCTGCACCAACCGGACTCAGATACTGCATTAATTCGGCAGCTCTGAGTTTCGTGCCCAAGGAGGAAATGCAGACCCGAGGGTACGGCGAGTACCTTGCATTGTTCAAGTAGTTGCATACGATACAGGATACCGGACCACAGCGAATCTGTAGCATCAATTCTGCCAGCCTGCGTCTTTCCCTGAATCCCGCTCGATCACTGCAAACTGTCGACGAATCTCGAACAGGCAGACCCCGGTTGCTACCGAGGCATTCAAGCTTTCCAATTCACCAAACAATGGAACTCGCACCAGCATGTCACAGGCCCCTGTGACCAGCCTTTTCATACCCTGACCTTCATTTCCGATTACCAGTGCGACTCGGCCACGAAAGTCCGTCTCAAAGAGCTCGCTATCCCCGCTGTCCGAAGCCCCATATACCCAGAAACCCTTTTTCTTGATAATTTCCAGTGCATTGGCAATGTTTGAGACCAATACGATATTCAAGGACTCGACTGCACCGGAAGCGACCTTGATAACAGTCTGATTGACCGGGCATGCCGAATGCTTCGGTAGAATTACTGCATCCGCTCCTGCACATTCGGCAGTTCTCAGGCAGGCACCGAGATTGTGCGGATCCTGAATATGATCAAGAATCAGTATCAGGGCATTGTTCGTGTCAATACCCGCCATGAGCTGCTTGATGGTTGCGCTCTGGTTTGCCGGACGGGGCCTGTATTCAGCCACCACTCCCTGGTGGACACCATTCCCGGATAATTCGTCAAGCCTGTTCCTTTCACACCGAATCACTTCAATATTCTGCTCTATCGCCAGTTGTTCAAGAGCACTCAGTCTTGCCGAGGAGGCTGGACTCAAATACAGCATAGATACCGTCCCTTGATGCCTGAGTTTCGCCATCACCGAATGGATGCCAAAGCAGACAGGGAGGTTATGAGCATTCATTTTTCTGCAACCCATATCGATTGACAATCTTGTTGATGAGGACGAACCCCGGGACTCGGCAATGCGTCATTGGGAATGCAAATTATCGGGTTATTACCGATATATCGCAAGGCTGATTCGTGATTCTGACAAATCAACGTGCAACACCTGAACTACAACCCGGTCCCCAAGTCCAAAACTCTCCCCGGAGTACTCTCCAGAAAGCGTCTGGGTGGTTTCATCGTAAATGTAGTACTCTGGCCCGACCCTGCTGATATGAACAAGTCCATCAACAGATATTTCATCAAGCCGGACAAACAGTCCAAATTCCTTGACTCCGGTCACAACTCCTGAAAAACGCTGGCCAATCCGATGCAGCATGTACGTAGCCTTAAACCAGGCAATTACATCATTGGCTGCTGCATCTGCTCGACGCTCCGTCATTGAGCATTGACCAGATGTCTCGTCAAGACCCTTACACGATGGCAATGCTTTCGAATAACCGGGAATTTTGAGGAGCGCCTTGATCAAGCGATGAACCACCAGATCGCTATAGCGTCTGATCGGTGAGGTGAAATGGGTATAGTGAGTAAACCCAAGTGCAAAGTGATCCGACAGCT